>CAZSUN010000006.1:0-66412 GCA_964610045.1 uncultured Sphaerobacteraceae bacterium | reverse complement strand
GGGCCGATCGGCCCCTCCGACAACGAGACAAGGAGTCGCCAAGCGTCGCCCAAGCGCTACCTCCCCCTGTGAGCTTCCATCCCGGAAGGGAGAACCATAGGCCTTCCCACCCGCGTTCGCGGTTGTCATACGGAGGTCGGATAGACCGGACGTGTGCTCGTCGGGCCGAACCTGCGTGGTCGGCCGCAGCGATGGAATCCGTTTCCTGAGGTCAGGTTGCCGGCGTGGATCGGGCGATGCGAGTCACCTGCCGGATCCAGGTGCTGAGAAATGGCACCGCGATGGCTAGCGCCACCGTGGTGACCACGATCGTGAAAAACAGCACCTTGGCGGTCGCACTCGCTCCCACCGGGAATGTCGAGGTCGATCGCACCACGGTGAGCGCCAGGAACTCCACGGCAATGGCCACCGGCGGGATCAGGATAGCCACGATCGGCGGCACCACCGATGCGACCATCGTCAGCAGCGCCGCCAGGCCGAACACCGCCATCGCCACCAGCAGGCCGCTCGACAGGCTGACCAGGCTCGATTGCCCCGCAAGCGCGGGAACCATCATGGCTGCCGGCAGGAAGACGATCCCGGCGAACTCCGGATCTTCCTGGGTCAGGATAGCCGTGGCGATTGCGATTGCCACCAGCAGGATGACGACCGAGAGCGTCGCGATAATTGGGGGCAGCAACGTCCCGTTTTCGCTACCGACGAACGGAATGCGCACCACGCTTTGCCTGACCACGAGCACGGGAAAGACGATGGCCATCGTCGCAAGGTTGATCAACGCCGCTCGTTGCCACGGCTGCCGCACGCTGGATGTCGATGTCCAGGCCAGCAGCACAGTGGGGATGAAGACTCCTGCGGCCCACACCGGCGCTCCAAACGGGGTATGGCGTCCCAGGAGCCAGACGAGACCGATGGAGATCGCCATCAAGGCACAGGGAAACGCCTGGGCGACCACATCGCGGGGTGAAGGCAGGACGTGTGGCTGTCGGCTCCTCCTCGGGAGCGGCCGCTGGACGGGCGATGGACCCACCACCGCCTGATTCACCGGGTGCGACTGCGTTCGGCGACGAGGCGGTTCGACCGGGCGAACTGGTGGCGATGGCCGCACGGGTTCATGCCCGTAAAAGTCCTCGTCGTCGCCGAACGCGCCGGGCGGGAGATCCGGTAAGGACCTGGCAGGCGTCGACCGGCCGGAGCCGCTCACAGCAGCCATCACCTAGCTCGCTACCATCGACTGCCGGAGCGACGAGATTGGGACCGATGTGCGGGAACGCTGGCGGAAAGAGCTGATATGGTCGATCCCGCACAGTTCGAGCATGTCGAGGGTCGTTTCCAGCCCGGCGCCGATGGTATCGGGTACGTGGGAGTCGGTGCCGACCGTAATCAACGTGCCGCCCATTTCAACGTACAGGCGCACGACCTGGGCTGATGGCATGCTCGTTTTCGGTGCCTGCCGCATTCCCGAAGTGTTGATCTCGAAGGAGATATGACGATCGATGATGGTCTGGAGCAGCGCTCGCAGCTCAGATTCGCAGGCGAGCGGGTCGTAGGGACCGGCAGCTTCCGGCGCGTAGCGTTTCGGCAGGTCGAGATGACCGATCGTGTCAAACCAACCGGTCTCAGCCGCCGAACGGAGTTGGTCGAGATAGACGCGCATGACCTCGTTGATATTGTGATCGTCAAAGTACTCGGGGAAAATGATGATGCCATCCGGACTGTGATGGACCGACCCGATCACGAAATCGTATTCGTGAGTATCAAGGAAAGCCTCGATCTCCGGCATCAACCGGACGTTGAACCCGATCTCGGCGCCCGCCAGGATGGTTAACTGCCCCTCGAACCTGGCCCGCGCATCGAGAAGGTCGCGCATGTACAAATCGTAGTCGTAGAAGCCATAACACATGTCGGATGGCTCGTATTCGACATGATCGGTAAAGGCGATCTCGGTGATACCGGCGCGGACCGCCGCCTCGCAGGAAGCGAGGATTGGCGTCTCACAGTCGGCGGAGCGAATGGTGTGGACGTGGTAGTCGAACATGACTCGCAGCTTGCCTTCAATCAACCGGTTGGCGCAGGCGTACTCAAGAGAGGCGCCAGCAGCCATGATACCGGCTTTCGTCCAGACGGCGTCCTCAATTGACTGGCACTGTCCTGGCAAATGCGAATGGGAATGCAGGCACGCGGCGGATTGGGGTCCTTGGAGGGACATTCAACCCGATCCACTACGGGCACCTCCTGATGGCGGAAAACGCTGCCGAGCAACTGGACCTCGGTCTGGTGCTGTTCGCACCGGCGGGTGATCCGCCTCACAAGCCTGACGAGGGTCTGATTGATGGTGAGTACCGGTTGGATCTCGTCGAACAGGCAATCGCCGATCGTCCTGGATTCCAGACCACCCGCATCGATCTCGATGGCCCGGGTCCATCGTATACGTGGCGCCTGCTCGAACGGTGTCACGACGAGTGGCCCAATGCGGCGTTCCACTTCGTCCTTGGCGCTGATTCGCTCTCGGATTTTCATTCCTGGTCTCGACCGGACCGAATCCTGGATCTCGCGAGAATCGTGGCGGTGCCCCGACCCGGAGTACCGATCGATGGGCCAGCAGTTGACCGGGTTCCAGGCTTGCGCGAGCGCCTGGATGTGATCGACGCACCACTGAGCGCCGTTTCATCGACGGAAATCCGGCATCGGGTCGCCGCCGGCAGGTCGATCCGGTACCTGGTGCCGGAGGCCGTTCGTCGCAAGATCATCGAATCCGGCTACTACCAGGCGGGTCAGGGTGATGCAGCCTGCCCGCGCATCACCGGTGCGGGATGAACGGTCGTGATAGAGTATGCGCGGGCCAAACCCTGCGGACGTCCATTGTCCACTGGCGCCTGACCCGAGGTCGGGTTACGCTGGACTCCGTACCCCATGCTCGACAGTTTCCGGAGTTGACCAGTGCGTCGTTCCACCTTGCGCATGCTTGTGCTCATCGCCATCATCACGATCGTTGCAGGCTGGATTGCCATACCGTCCACGACGCTTGACTTCGGCGGCTACAAATCCGATCACCCGATCCGGCAAGGACTGGATCTCCAGGGCGGCCTCCAGGTGACGCTCGAGGCTCGTCCTCCCGGCGGTGGATCGGTGGACAGTGCGACCCTGGAAGGGACCAGGGATACGATCGAGCGGCGCGTCAATGGACTGGGTGTCAGTGAGCCACTGATCCAGACACGCGGGAACGACCAGATCGTGGTCGAGTTGCCGGGAATCGACGATCCGGACCAGGCCATTGAGGTCCTGAAGGAAACAGCGCTGCTTGAGATCATCGACACCAACGGTGTCTCTCTGACTACCGGCACTGTCGTCAACACTTCACTGGGGACGGTCGACGCAGACGGCTCTCCCACCGCAGCAACCCCCGGCGCAGCTGCCGAGCCGACCCAACCAACTCCCGACCCCAACAGTCCCGTGTACCAGACCATCATCAGCGGCAGCGACATCACCGATGCCTACGTCGGCCGCGATCCACAGACCGGACAGCCGCTCGTCGTGTTCGAACTCTCCGATTCGGCGACAGAGACGTTTTACAACTTCACGCGGGACAATATCGGACAACCGATGTCCATCGTTGTCGACAAGACCGTCATCTCCTCACCCTCGATCCGGAATACCATTTCCGGCACCGGCACCATTGACGGCATGACGGCGACCGAAGCCCAGAACCTCGCAACCCAGCTCAAAGCCGGTTCGCTCGGCGTACCGCTCGTGGTGGTCTCCAGCCGGACAGTGGGACCATCGCTTGGGTCCGACTCACTCGATCGCAGCCTGATCGCCGGTATCGTGGGTCTCTCGATGGTTGCCTTGTTCATGATCATCTACTACCGGTTGCCGGGTGTGCTGTCGGTGATCGCCCTCATGATCTATACCCTCATCACGCTGGCGTTGTTCAAGCTGATACCGGTCACGCTGACACTTCCCGGTATCGCAGGATTCATCCTCTCGATCGGTATGGCAGTGGACGCCAATGTCCTCATTTTCTCCCGTATGAAAGAGGAGTTGCGGAACGGCCGGGGTCTCTCGCGCAGCATCGAGGCAGGATTCGACCACGCCTGGCCATCCATTCGCGACTCCAACATCTCAACCATGATCACCTGCTTCATCCTCTACTGGTTCGGGAACTACACCGGCGCTTCGATCATCACCGGGTTCGCCCTCACCCTCTTCGTCGGTGTCGCCGTCAGCATGTTCTCCGCCATCACCGTGACGAGGACGCTCCTGCGGGCGTTGGTCGACCTTGGGGCAATCAAGAGTGGTTGGCTGCTTGGTCTCGGACGCCAGGATCTCGAGATCGTTGCCGCGAACACTGGCCAGGCTCGGTAGCCGACCGGTCACAGGAGCCTGAACCTCATGGAACACCTTGCAGGCAAACGAAACCTCTGGTACGCGATCTCGGGTTTGTTGCTCGTACCGAGCATCTTCGCCCTGATCGTCTGGGGCCTCCAGTTCGGCATCGATTTCACCGGCGGTTCGGCCTGGGAGATTCAGTACACGACCGATGTCAACACCGAAGACATCACCAGAGTGCTGGCCGAGAACGGGCGAACCGAGGCGACCGTCCAGCAGGTTGGCAGTGGAGACGAGCACCGCTACCTGATCCGGATGAAGGAACTGGCCCAGGGATCGGATGAGAAGCAGCAGCTCACAACCGCACTGGGATCGCTCGGCGAACTTGTGCCGGGCGGTGAGTCGCTGGAAACGGTTGGCGCATCCATCGGCAACTCGATCCGCAACCGGTCGGTACTGGCGGTCGGCGCGGCGGCCATCGGCATCCTGCTCTATATCGCCTGGGCTTTCCGGAATACCCAGAACCCGATCCTGTACGGGGTGTGCGCGATCGTGGCGATGCTGCACGACGCGCTGCTCGTGCTGGGCCTGTTCGCGATCCTGGGTCACTTTGCGGACGTGGAGGTCGATGCCCTCTTCATCACGGCATTGCTCACAGTCATCGGCTTTTCCGTCCACGACACCATCGTCGTGTTCGACCGCATCCGGGAAAACCTGCGCAACCAGAGCATCGGTGACTTCGAAGAGGTGGTGAATTACTCGATCGCGCAAACGATCGTGCGGTCTCTGAACACATCGGTGACGGTCGTCCTCACCCTGCTCGCGCTCCTCCTGTTCGGCGGTTCGACAACGCGGGAATTCGTGCTTGCGCTCCTCGTCGGTGTTGTTGCTGGCACATACTCCTCCATTTTCAACGCCAGCCAGTTGCTGATTTCGTGGGAAAAGGGCGAAATCCAGGGAGTTTTCCAGCGCATCATCCACCTTGGCCGGTCACCGTCGCCAGAACCGTCCGGCCAGTCGTGAACGCGACCAGGGGTGGACTGGACTCCCACGACCGCATGGTTCCCTGGAATGAACCACATGGTAGGATTACGCATCGCGAGCAGGTGGGTGTGCGTTTCCCAGCTGACCGCGATTCTTTCTGATTCCCGAGGAGCCTGTTGCTCTTTCAACAGGTACTGCACGTAGGGTTACTCCACATCGGTGGATGGGGGATCGAGCGTTGGAAATGTTCCTGTATGCATTGCCGGTCGTGGTTTTCGGCCTGCTTGCAGTTGGTTTTGCTGCCTACCTGGCGAAGGACGTGCTCGCGCGCGACCAGGGTACCCAGGAGATGCAGGATATTGCGGGCCGCATCTTCGAGGGAGCGATTGCCTACCTCAATCGCCAGTACCGCACGATTTTCGCCCTGGCGATCGTCGTGTCGGTGGTGATGGGGACGTTGGTTGGACTCTTCGAGAAGAGTCACCAGATGGAGCGGGGCGTCATCACCGCCCTTTCGTTCCTTGCCGGTGCGCTGCTCTCGGGATTGGCCGGCTTTATCGGGATGTACGTTGCCGTGCGCAGCAACATCCGCACGGCTGCCGCAGCGAAGGTCGGGATTGGCCCAGCGCTGACGGTCGCCCTCCGTGGCGGCGCGGTATCCGGGTTCCTGGTGATGGCTCTTGGACTTCTCGGCGTCCTGACGGTGTACGGCATCGTCTACCAATTCGCTGATGGCGAAATGGCGACGGTGGCCGAAACACCATTCTGGATCGTCGGATTCGCCTTTGGCGCCAGTTTCGTCGCCCTCTTCGCGCAACTCGGTGGCGGTATCTACACCAAGGCGGCGGATGTCGGGGCGGACCTCGTCGGCAAGGTCGAAGCCGGAATCCCGGAAGACGACCCTCGCAATCCCGCCGTGATCGCCGATCTCGTTGGAGACAACGTTGGCGACTGCGCCGGGCGCGGGGCCGACATTTTCGAGTCGTCCACCGCCGAAATCATCGGTGCGATGATCCTCGGAGTCGCGCTCTTCCATGCGTCGGGTGGTGATCCAGAGTCCCGGGATATCGCCTGGATTTTCTTCCCGCTCGTCGTCGGCGCATTCGGTCTCCTGTCGTCGATGGTGGGTGTCTGGTTCGTGCGGCCGGCCAATTACGTCAAGGACCCGATGGGCGAACTCAACAAGGGTTTCTACGTCACGGCCGGGCTCTCGTTGGTCTTCCTCGGGCTCATCTGTTTCATCATGCTGCCGGAAGGCCAGTGGCAGTTCGCCTTGTGCGGCGTCGTTGGTATCCTGACGTCGTTCGCCTTCGTATACATCACGCAGTACTACACCGCCGGCTCCTGGCGTCCCGTCAAGGAAATCGCCGAGGCGTCGAAGACCGGACCCGCAACCAACATCATTTCCGGCATCTCGGTTGGTTTCGAGACGACCGGACTTCCGGCCATCACGATCAGCATCGCGCTCCTGTCGTCGTACTGGCTCGGACAGCAGGTCGATGCCTTCAAGGACATCGCGCTCAACCCGGATGCGTTCGTCCTGGTCGATCCCGCCGTCTCTGCGGGTATCTTCGGCACCGCCGTGGCAACCATGGGCATGCTCATGACCGCGGCCTACATCCTGGCGATGGACACGTTCGGCCCGATCACGGACAACGCCGGCGGCATCGTCGAAATGAGCAATGCGCCGGAAGAAATCCGCGACGTCACCGACGAGCTCGATTCCGTTGGCAACACCACCAAGGCGCTGACCAAGGGCTACGCGGTCGGTACCGCGTCGCTGGCGGCGTTCCTCCTCTTCTCGGCATTCCTTGACGAGGTGGCCCGGTTCAGCGAAGAGACGATCGTCCGGGTCGTCAACCTTGCTGAGCCCAAGGTATTCGTCGGTGGTCTGCTCGGCGCGACACTGGTCTTCGTGTTCTCCTCCTTCGCGATCCGGGCGGTTGGCCGGGCAGCGGGAGCCATGATCGACGAGGTGCGCCGGCAATTCCGGGCCGATCCCGGCATCATGGCGGGCACCAGCATTCCTGACTACCGCCGCTGCGTCGACATCTCGGTCCGCAGCGCGCTGCGGGAGATGATCCTGCCTGGTGCGCTGGCGGTCGTTGTCCCGATCCTGGTTGGCGTCATCCTCAAGTGGGAAGCCGCGGCTGGCATGCTGATGGTCGGGACGATTACCGGCGTGCTGATGGCCATCGTGCTCAATAATGGCGGTGGCGCCTGGGACAATGCCAAGAAGTACATCGAGGCGGGGCATCTGAAAGACGCCGATGGCAACGTCCTCGGCAAGGGATCCGACGCCCATTCAGCGGCTGTGGTCGGTGACACGGTCGGCGATCCCTGGAAGGACACAGCGGGCCCGTCCCTCCACGTCCTGATCAAGTTGCTCGCGACCATCACCCTGGTACTCTCTCCACTCTTCGTCTAGAGACGGTTTCCAGATTTCGCAGATGAAGGGCGAGCCTGATGGCTCGCCCTTCATGCCGCCAGATCATCGAGGTTCGAGTCATGAGCCGTCCGACGCCGAAACGAATCGCCATCATCGGGGGTGGCTTTGCCGGTCTGACCGCAGCCCTGCGGCTCGCCCAGGCCGGTT
Source organism: uncultured Sphaerobacteraceae bacterium (assembly GCA_964610045.1). GTDB lineage: Bacteria > Chloroflexota > Chloroflexia > Thermomicrobiales > UBA6265 > JACCYX01. Next base: position 58,506 of record CAZSUN010000006.1, on the reverse strand, counting down.
TCGAGGTCGTGCTCTGGGAAAAGGGCCGGCTCGGCGGGCAGGCTGCGACCTTCGAGGTCGCAGGTACCAGGCTGGAAATCTTCTACCATCATCTCTTCCAGAGCGATACGTCGATCGCCGCGCTGGCGGATGAGGTCGGCATCGGCGATCGCTTGATGTGGCTGCCATCCAACGTGGGGTACTACTCCGCTGGCAGGATCTACCCGCTCAACGGCGCCCTGGATCTCTTGAGGCTGGGAACCATTCCATTTGTGGACCGGGTTCGACTCGGGATCGTCACAGCCTACCTTCAGCGCGTGCGGGACTGGAAGAAGTACGAAACCGTTACCGCCCACGACTGGTTGACCCGCGCGCTTGGCAAGCGAGCCTACGACCGGACACTAGGCGCGCAACTCCGGGCCAAGTTCGGCCGCTACCACGACCAGGTGCCAATGGTGTGGTTCTGGGGAAAGATCTGGCTGCGCACGACTTCCCGCCGGTCCCCGCTCGATCAGGAGAAGCTGGGCTACTTCGACGGGAGTTTCCAGGTGATGGTGGATGCCCTCGTCTCTGCCTGCGAGGAAGCGGGTGTCCAGATCGTCCGCAACGGCACCAGCAGCCTGGCACCGCTGCCAGGCGGGCGATGGTCGATCGACCAGGAAGGCCAGGAGTCATCGGTGGAGGTCGACGCCGTGCTGGCCACGGTGCCGTCGCACGTCTTCCAGCGCCTCGCTCCTTCGATGCCGGACGAATATCGCCGCAAACTCGATGCGCTCACCTACGAAGCAGCGGTGGTTGCGATCCTCGAACTCGATCGACCATTGACCGGTATCTACTGGCTCAACATCGCCGACGATGCGTTGCCGTTCACCGGCGTAATCGAGCACACGAACTTTGTCTCACCCGATCACTACGAGGGGAAACGGTTCGTCTACCTGAGCAAGTACCTCGAAGTGGACGACCCGTTTTTCACGCTCGACGACGATGCACTGATCGAGGAGTACCTTCCCCATCTCAAGCGAATCAACCCGGATTTCGACCGCTCATGGGTGAAGAACACCTGGGTCTTCCGGGAGCGGGCCGCACAACCGATCATCCCGATGCGCTACTCCGAGCAGGTGCCGGAACTTCGCACTCCACTTCCCAACCTGTACCTCGCGAACACGACCCAGATCTATCCCGAAGACCGCGGGACGAACTACAGCGTGCGTCTCGGTGAAGACGTGGCCAAACTCATGATCGAGGATCTGCAACCTGCATCAGGTGCGTAGCCAGCGTACCTCGTGGTCGATCACGTCGATTGCCACCAGGTTTTCCCGCTCCAGATGTGCGAGGTAGGCGCTGATGGTCGGTCGCAGCAGGTAGTAGCTCTGGGCATCGGTGACCGGGACGTCAAGCAACCTGAAGACGCGCGCGCAGACATCGTCGGATGTGAGGGGTTCGCCCAATACCTCCAGGATTGCGGCAATGGCGACGTCGATCGCGGTACGGTTCAATGCGACCGATTCGGCGATGTCTTCCAGCAACGGACCGTGACCCGGGATCACATGGCGCGCTTCCGTCCGGGCCGCGCAATCGAGAGATTCAAGGTGAGCCGTGAGACCGTACAGGTAGGGGATCCGGTACTTCTCGATCGCGGCAGAAGGAAACACGACATCGGCGCAGAAGAACGCGCCGTCGACCATGATCCCGACCTGGTTGGGTGAGTGCCCGCCCAACGGAATGACGTCCATCTCGATCCCGAACCACGCCTGACGCCCCGGTTCAAGCACGTTGGGCGTAGGTCCAGCTTCCGCCAGCAGGAACCGGTTTCGCAGCGCGTCTGCCGGATCGGCGCCTCCATACAGCAAGGCTGGTTGCAGGATCGGATTGCCGATCACTGTCGCCTCGATGGCTGGAGCCAGGAACACACACCCTGTGCGCTTGTGGACGAAGGCGTTGGCGCCGAAGTGGTCGGCATGCCCGTGCGTATTGATGACGGCGACGACCTCGGCATTCAGCTCATCGCGCACGGCGCGCAGGACCTTGCGGGCTGTCGTGTCGTTGAGCCCGGTGTCGATCAACGTTACCTGCCGGTCGTCATGCCGGATCACGCCGATGTTGGTGCCGCCGGGAACATACCCGGCACGATCGCCAAGTGACACATACATGCGGGTTATCTCTCTCCCGTTGATCTGGCCATATACTTCGAGCAGAGTGTACGTTCGCCTGACAGAAGGGTCCAGCAGATGCAGCATATCGTGGCGGTGAGGCAATTCGAACGTGACTGGATCACGGAGTTGTTCGACCTGGCCGACCGCATGAAGTCGGTTCGTGCCAGCGAAGGGATTCTCCGCGACAAGATCCTGGCAACGCTGTTTTACGAGCCCTCCACGCGTACTCGCCTGAGTTTCGAGTCGGCCATGCTCCGGCTTGGCGGTCAGATCGTGTCGACCGAAAATGCGCGCGAGTTCTCGTCGGCGATAAAGGGCGAGACTGTGGAAGACACCGTGCGCATCGTGGCGGGCTATGCCGACGGTATCGTCATCCGGCACCACGAGCAGGGCGCCGCCGCCCGGGCGGCCAACGTCTCCCCAGTGCCAATCATCAACGGTGGCGACGGCCCTGGAGAACATCCAACCCAGGCCCTGCTCGACTTCTACACCATCCGGGATGAGCTGGGCACGATCGACGATCTCACGGTGGCATTGGTTGGGGACTTGCGGTTTGGGCGGGCGGCTCGCTCACTCGCCCTGCTGTTTCGCCAGACGCGTGGCGTCGAACTGCTCTTCGTCTCACCGGATGCGGTGCCGATGGGCGACGATGTGCGGGATGCTCTCCGCGAGTCAGGCGTTCGTTTCCGTGATGAGCCGAGCCTGGAGCGAGCCGTCGCGGTGGCGGATGTCGTGTACCAGACGCGCATCCAGCGCGAACGTTTCGCGACCCCGGACGAGTACCAAGCGGCGCAAGGCATCTATGTCATCAACGAGGGGGTGATGTCCCATCTTGGGTCGTCGTCGATCGTGATGCACCCGCTTCCGCGCGTCGACGAAATCGCCTCAGAGGTTGACAGCGATCCACGGGCTGCCTACTTCCGGCAGGCACGAAACGGGGTGTTCATCCGGATGGCGCTCCTCAGCCAGCTATTGGGAGGACGTGCGTGAGTTCGAGTGCAACGGTGGCAGGCATTCCGGTCCGTCGCGTCGCCTGACCTGCACCCGTTCCCACCGAGCGAGCACCGACGAGCGGCGGTGGATCAGGCCAGCGACGCCGAGCCCCGCCACCATCGCCGCGACCACCAGGAGAACCCGCACAACCCCAAAGAGATCGGCGGCGGCGGCGGCGAAAAAGATCGGAATGAAGGCCACGGTGTTCGAGATGGTGAAAAACGTCGCATAGACGCGTGCGCGCACGAACTCGTTCGATCGTTCCTGCAGCATGGTCTGCGACGGAACGAGTATGAACGCGTTGCAGAGCCCAAGGAAGAAGGCAAACGTCCCGGTCAGAGCGGTGACGAGCCAGACGTTGGCGTTGCCTGCCGGCGTCATCAGGTCCAGGATGGTTCTCGTCAGCGCCATCAGCACCATCATCAGGCCGGCGAATGCCAATGAAAGGTCGATCAGCCAATCGCGGCCGATCTTGCGAACCACCCGCGGAACGATGAGGACGCCGACCAGGATGCCGGCACCGGCCGGCGCCACAATGTAGCCGATGTCCTCCTTGTCGAGCCCCACGACCGAGGTAACGAAGTCGGGACCGAGCGTCGCCACCAACAGGAAGGTGGTCGAGGCCAGCGTGAGATAGCCGATCGCCCGCATCAGCACCGGATCCTGGAGGATGTAGACCAACCCCTCCTTCATGTCTTCCCAGAGTCGGCGGGTTGGTGAAACACCTGGTACCCGCGCCGCCACTGCCGCGACTGGCGTTTCCGGCAGGGTCATGACCACTGCGGCGCAGACGAGGTAGACCACGATCGTTCCGACAAACAGGGAGTCGATCCCGACTGCCTTGACCAGCAGGGGGCCTACCGCCGCAAACCCAATGAGCTGGGCTGCGGTCGAGGTGAGGTTGAAGAGCGCATTGGCCGACATCAACTGCGAGCGAGGCACGAGGATGGGAATGGTCGCGCCAAGGGTAGGCGCGAAGAACTGTCCGGCGATCCCAAAGATGAACGTCACCACGTAATACGCAGCGAGGATCGTCTCCACCTGCCAGTCGGGTTGGATCACCAGGAACAGCGTGACCGATCCGGCTCTCGCGATATTGAGAAGCGCCATCAGGACGCGCTTGTTGCTGCGGTCGGCAATGACCCCGGCAAGTGGCCCGAAGATCACCGCCGGCAGCGAAAACGCCAGGATGACGAGGCTGATCGCCGTGTTGGCCTGTGGCAGATCATGAATCTCGACCACCTGCCGCACGCGCAGCAGGAGGGCGAAGTTGATCATGTTCTGGCAAATTTGGGTGACGGCCTGGACCAACCACAATCGCAGGAACGCGCTGTTCCGCAGAACCGCGCCCATGGAATCTTCAGGCGCTCGCGCAACTGTTGCGCTCACGCTTGCGTTGCCGCCGGCTCGTCGGCAACGCAAGCGTTGGGGCCGCGGGAAACGAAACGCTTCAGGCGGCGCTCGAGGGTACGCCGGGGCAACAGGACCCGGCGACCGCAGCCCTGGCACTTCAACCCGATATCCCCCCCGACCCGGACGACATCCCACAACACCGAACCACACGGGTGCGGCTTTCGCAGCTGGACGACATCATCGATATGGAACGGGACCGGTTCCTTGAGCACCAATCCGGCACCTCACCTCAACCACCGATGCGTTGCCCGTCGACACTCGACCGCAGGGCGCCTGCCAGGTCATGGCTCCTAGGTCAGACCCGGAATCTTGATACCACCGGTGAGGGCACTCATCCGGTCCTCAGCCAGCGCCTGGGCTTTCTCCATCGCGTCCTGCACGGCGGCCACGATCAGGTCTTCCAGCATTTCCACATCGTCAGGGTCCACGGCCGAGGGGTCGATCTTAATCGACTTGAACGCTCGCTGACCGGTGACTTCGGCCTTCACCACGCCACCACCGGACGTTCCTTCGACGATGGTGTCATCCAGTTCCTGCTGGATCTTCATCATGCGATTCTGGAGCTGATTCATCATCTTCATACTTGGCTGCTGCATTTGTACTCCGCTCTCCTCGCGGTTAGGCCCACGCTGTCGTCGCCCCGAAGTATAGCCCGTCGATCGGTCCGGTCCGGTTCACGCGCCGGACCGCGCCGCCCTTTCCCAGCTGCGTCGAGATCGTTCCAGCATCTCGCTGGCATTCCTGATCGACGCGTCGGAGACTGGAGTGCCGTCGAGCATGGCAGCCAGTTCCGTAATCCGCTCCTCCATGTCGAGACCGCGGACGGTTGATACGGTACGACCCTCGAAGTCTTCCTTTTCGATCCGGAGATGGGTCTCGGCAAACGCGGCAATCTGCGGCAGATGGGTCACCACGATGACCTGGTGCGATTCGGCGATCGACCGCAGCTTCTCACCCACGACCTGTCCCGATCGTCCGCCGACGCCCACGTCGATCTCGTCGAACACCAGTGTTGGCGTCAGGTCAACCTGGGAGAGAATCGACTTGATGGCGAGCATGAGCCTAGCGGTTTCGCCCCCGGATGCGACGCGCGCGAGAGGCTTCAACGACTCGCCGGCATTGGGGGCGATCAGGAACTCGACCTGATCGAGTCCTGTCTCCTCAACCTTCACGGTTTCGCGATCCCGACCGAATGGGATGCCGGACGGATCGCCACGCTGGTTCACCGATATCTCGACCTGGGTCCGACCCATGTTCAGGTGCGCGATGGCTTCCTCAATGCGGCGCGACAGGTCTACTGCCGCCCCCGAGCGCCTGGTTGAGAGATCGGAGCCCACGCTGGCCAGGGTGCGAGCGTGGCGCTCCTCATCTTCCTCCAGCACTGCATCGTCGAAGGCGCCAGATGTGAGCCGGGAAAGTTCCGCCATCGCCTCCCTGCCATATGCCTGGATCGCGCCAATGGTGGCGCCGTATTTCCGCTTGAGGCTATTGATGGCGTCGATCCGGTCATCGACCTCCTGGAGCCGGAGTTCGTCCGATTCGGTCGATTCCGCGTAGTCTCGCGCTTCATGCGCCAGATCGTCGGCCAACACCAGCAATTCATTCGCGCGTTCGAGTGCTGCCGCCATTCCCTTGTCGAAGCCAGCCATGTCGGCCATCAGGTTCGTTACGCGACGGAGAGCGGACACCACGCCAGTGTCGTCAACATCCTGGCCTGCGAGCAACGAATGGATTTCCTGGGCATCAGTTCGCAGCCGATCGGCATTGCGAAGGATCTCTCGCTCCCGCACCAGGGCCTCGTCTTCCTCCTCCGTCAGCGCCGTTGCCTCGATTTCGTCGACCTGGAATCTCAGCAAATCCACTCGTTGCGAGCGTTCACGCTCGCTGGTCGCCAGGTCTGTCCGTTGCCGGCGAATGTCCCGCCAGGTTCGTGCTGTCCTGGCAAACTCCGCGCGCAACTCGACGGTGGCCGCATACCGATCGAGCAGGTTGAGTTGTTCGGCAGGTCGAAGGATGGCCAGATGGTCGGACTGGCCGTGAATGTCGACCAAAAGTGAACCAAGCTGGGTGAGCGTTCCCGCAGTCGTCAGTCTCCCGTTGACTCGCGCCGTCGATCGGCCGCTGGCGAGAATGTCCCGCGTCAGGATCAGCGTGCCCTGGTCGAAATCTGCGATCCCGGCTTCGTCGCAAATGTCCTGAACGCGCGCGATTTCATCGTCTTCCAGCGAGAAAGCCGCTTCGATGGACGCCGACGGGCGTCCCGTTCGGACCAGATCGGAACTCACCCTGGCCCCAAGCACCGCGCCGAGTGCATCGAGCAGGATGGATTTGCCAGAACCCGTTTCGCCGGTCAAGACGTTCAGACCCTCCGAAAAACGGAGGGTCGTACGATCGATGATCGCGAAATCCGAGATCGAAAGCTCCAGGAGCATCCGTGAGTATCCGAACGGGAGTGGGCTGCCACCCGGATGATGGCAGCCGAACTCGCCTACGCTTCCGCTATCGCGTCGAGTACCGCGTGGGCACGAATCGGCAGGTTCACCATCCGCGCGCCAACCGCATCCCTGACCGCGTTGGCCACCGCGGCTGCGCCGGGGATCGCCGGTGGTTCGCCGACACCCTTCGCGCCGTACGGCCCGAGTTCAGACGCGACCTCGACCAGGACGACATCGATGTTGGGGATCATCGTGCTGCGCGGCAGCGCGTAGTCCAGCAGGCTCGACGCGTCCGGCTGTCCGTCGGCGTCGTACCCGATGCCCTCGTACAGCGCCCAGCCGATGCCTTGACCCACGCCTCCGTGAATCTGCCCCTCGACCAATGCCGGGTTGAGGGCGAATCCGACATCCTGGACGGCGAGATAGCCGGTAACGTGGACTTCACCCGTCAGTTCGTCGACTTCGACCTCGGCCAGGTGCGCGGCGAAGGCCGGCGCACTCTGGGTGATTCCCGAACCACCGCGCCCATAGACCGGCTGGTTGCCGGTTGTCATCGACATGCTGAGTTCCGCGATCTCCTTGAGGGTGATCGACGAACCCGGCACGCCCTTGACCCTGACGGTTCCCTCGTGCATTTCCAGGTCGTCGGCCGATGCCTCCAGTTTCTTTGCGGCAATGTTCTTGATTTGCTCAACCGCGTCGCTGACGGCGTTCCGGACTGCCGGTCCGACCGTATACGTGATCTTCGAGCCACCGGTACCACCGGCGAAGGGGGCAGAGTCCGTGTCACCAGTCGAGATCCGTACGTCATCCAGCGACGAGCCGAGTTCCTCGGCGGCGATCTGGGCAAAAGTGGTGTTGGTACCGTTGAGATCGACCGACCCAAGCATGACTGTGAGCTTGCCGTCGGAATCGAGGCGGCAAGCTGCTGTCGCCGGCTCAACACCACCCGGCCAACTGCCGAGGGCGACGCCGACACCCTTGCCGCGTGCGCGCGCTTCCGCCCTGTTCCGCCACCTTGGGTGTTGCTGCAGGGCCTCGATCACCTCGCGCCCTCCGATCCTCGGCCAGGGGCTGCCGGTTGGCCGCAGATCACCCTCTTCAGCACAGTTGTTCAGCCGGAACTCGACCGGGTCGAGTTCCAGCTTCCGGGCGAGTTCGTCAATGGCAGATTCGATGGCGAAGGCTGCTTGCTGAGCTCCCGGCGCCCGGTATGCGCCCGCACTTGGCTTGTGCGTCTGGGTCTCGAACCCGGTGAGCCTGAGGTGGGGCAGCTTGTAATTGCCACCGAGAAGGATAGCGCCGATCCCGAGCGGCGAGCCGGAGGCGGAGCCGGAATCGAACAACAGGTGCGCTTCCAGGGCGGTGAGCCTGCCATCGCGGGTCGCGCCGAGCTTGACGTGAATCTGGCATTCCGGCGCCGGATTCCCGGCGAGGAAATCGTCGCTCCGGGTGTACTGCAACAGGACGGGACGGTTGACCGCCAGTGCTGCTGCTGCGACGAGAGGCTCGATAAGGACGAACTTCCCGCCAAAGCCGCCGCCTACCGGCATCTGGACGATGTTCACCTGCTCCGGAGAGAGGCCAAGCGTGTTCGACACCTTGCCCCGGCCGTGGAACGCTCCCTGGGTACTGGAGTGGACCGTGAGCTTGCCGGATCGGCTCGGAATTGCCAGGGCAACCTGCGGCTCGATATATCCCTGATGCACCGTCAGCGAGGTGAAATCGAGTTCGACGATCTCGTCGGCCGCCGCGAAGCCTTCGGTGACATCACCCCGCTCGAAGTTGATCGAGTTCGAGACGTTGGGCGGGAGCGATTCCGTATCGCCTCCACCGGCGGCGGCATCGGCGTTGTGCATTGCCGCTTCTTCGTCCATCGCGCCGGATCGGCCCTCGCTCACATGCGGTGCATCCGGGCGAATTGCATCCCGCAGGTCGGATACGACCGGAAGTGCTTCGTACTCGACGGCGACAAGTTCGGCGGCATCGGCGGCGGCGGCATCGGTTTCCGCGAGCACCAGCGCGATGGGCGCGCCGACGTGAAGGGCTTCGGAGCCAGCGAGCAGTTGCGCAACCGGTTTGCCATCATCACCGATGCGGACCGGCAGGTCGTCGGCGGTGAGGACGGCAACGACGCCCGGGACCTCGAGAGCAGCCGACGCATCGACGGAGAGGATCCGGGCGTGAGCGTAGTCGCTGCCAACGATGCGGGCACGCAGCAATCCTGGAATCTGCAGATCGGCTGTGAACTGCTCGGCTCCAGTGAGCTTCGGTGGTGAGTCGATCCTGCGAGTTCGTTGTCCGACCGCCTGGTACGTTGTGGCCATGTGGGAGTCCTCCTCGATCAACGTCCGAGCCCGGCGGTTCCGGGTTTCCTGTATCCAGCATCGCATACGTTCGGGCGATCCGCGATGCTCCGGCGCGTCACGCCTCTCCGGACTGTACAGCCAGCACGTCTGCCGGTCCCCACTCGCGAACGTTGATGGGGTGGGCATCCAGGTCGTCGAGGAACCCGAACTCTGCAATCACCGTACGAATCTCCTCGGCGGTGGCGGCTTCCCACAGGGAAAAGATCCGGTCGTCGTGGAGATCTGGTGACCATGCCTTCAGCCAGCGTGGCGAGATGCCTTCGGCCGAGTGAATCCTGGCGAGTTCGGCCAGTCGTGTTGGCGGATGAAGTTCCTCTGCTGAACCCTCGCGAGGCGTATGGATGACGAGATAAAGCGCCAAGGAAACCTCCTGCCGGAATGGCTGTCTCAAATGTTGGCGGTGGGTGACAGAGGCGGCCAGGCTGCGACCATCGACTCCAGGGCGAGTCGAGGCCGGACATTGGCTTCGAGGCTTTGCCGGCACTGATCGACCGACGCAATGGCGCCCGTGATTTGAGCTACGTCCAGCCGCTCGACTCCTGCGAGTTGCGTGATGCCGGATGCGAGTCCGAAACGATGGAGCAACAGTCCTCGCCAGACTGAAAGGAGCGAGTCGAGCCGGGCATTGACCATCGCCCGGTCGCCGGACCACGAATCCGCCAGGTGAATGGCCGCGATCATCCGGTCATACGGCGCCGCCGCGACCAACCCCACGGCGCTCTCACGCTGGGTCGCCCGCTCGTCCACGAGGCCCGGATCGCGAGCGGCATCCATCGCCCAGCCAACCGATCCGTTGGCGTGGGGAACGATCCGTTCGATCAGCGTGGGAAGTATGCCGTTTGCCCGCAGCGCCGATTCGATGGCATCGTCCGGCGAACGGCCGAAACGGATCTCGGTACACCGGCTGCGGATTGTGTCGAGGAGCCGGTCGGCGTCGGTCGTCAACAGCATGATGATGGCATAGGGGGGCGGTTCCTCAAGGGTCTTGAGGAAGGCTTCCTGTGCGGTTTCCTGCATGGTCTCGGCGTCGTCGACGATGTAGATCCGCCAGGGAGCCTCGGTTGGCCGGTAGGCAACGGCAGCGCCGACCTCCCGTACCGTCGATATGTTCAAGGACTGGCCCCGGGTTTTGTCCTTTTCACGTGAGGACTGGATCGCAAGATCCACCACGGTGACATCGGGAAAGGTGCCACGGGCGATCCGGCGGCAAACGCCGCAGTTACCGCAGGCGTCGCCGCTGGCACGGGGCTGCTGGCAGCATAGTGCCGCCGCGAAACCCAGCGCTGCCGTCCGTCGCCCGGATTTCCTGGGTCCAACCAGCATGTATGCATGGGAGGGTGAGGCCGCGATTGCCTGATGGAGGTCGCGCACCGCGTTGGGCTGCCCCCACACTTGCCAGCTGCTGGTTGACTCCGCAGCTGCGCGGTCAGGCAGCACGCCGCTTCACCGGTCGACGACGGGTGCCTGAGGCGGGCGGCGCGGCAGCGACTTCCGAACCTCGCAGGAGACTCACGAGTTGGTCGCGTTCCTTGGGACCAAAACTCGCGTCCACCGGGAGGTGATTGGCGTATTGCATCAGTTCGTCCGCGTGGAGAACCGGGTACTCGGGTTCCTCGATGTCCAGCTCGGCTCCTGGATGGACGAACACGATCGCACCGGTCACGTCGACTTCGAGCTGGTTGTTGGCCAGGAACTGTTCGACCACCTTGACACCATTCGCGGCGTCCATGTCCGGGTCGCCCAATTGCGGGCCGCTGAACGACAGGAACCGGCGCAGACCGCCGCTCCTCTTCCGCCACTTGCCCTTCTTCCGTTCGATGGTGCCGTCGATCTCGCGTGCGACGAGCACCGCCGCACCGCCGGGGTGGACGAGGATGTGATCGACCCGTTTTCCACCGGCATCGGCGTAGTGAACGATGGTGTACCTGTCGGGGAGCGGCTTCAGCCGGTAGTCCAGCACCTGGTCGTTCCGGGGATTCCGGCTCCACTTGCCAACCTGTTGCATCCCGAGGTTGAAGATAATGAACCCGCCCAGCATGGCGAGATAGGATGGCAGGATGAGCGACGGATTGAGCGCCAGGAAGAGCGTGCCGATCAGCAGGAGGAAGCCGATGGCGGCCATAAGCTTGGCGTTACGCTTGCGCTTCGCGATGTAGGCATCGTGACGAACGATCTTCATGTTGTACCTGGGTGTGTTGACGCAAGGCCCCGGTTTGGTGACCCGGGTGCAGCCGGTTTGGCGGGGTTCCGCATGACCGAAAGTCTAGCACAGCGGGTGCCTTCGGCTTCCCCGGAGCGCGGACCTGGGCACTACATCATCGCGTTCGAAATCCCGAATCGGTGTTCGACCCAGAACCGAACGCCGGCCAGGGCCATCATCACCACGATCGCCATGAGAGAGGCAGTCGCAACCGGAACGTGGAGCTGGTCGACTCGCCGGATCGTGGCGTCGAGGCGGAAAGACAGCAGGATGATCACCAGCGAAAGCAACGTCACCACGATCCACGCCGACGCAACCAGCGTCATCGATACAGGCAGGTGGAGCCAGGCAGGGCGCGACCAGAGGAGTGCCCCGTACACGGCCAGCGCCGCGAACGGTACTGTCAGGTCCCGGATCCGTCCCACTCCCTGCGTTCCCACACTCACGTGCCAGAGCGATGATGCGAGGAGCCAGGAAATCGCCACCGCCAGCGCAATGCCGGTGCCATAGCCGGTGATCACCCGTGTGGCATTCGATGTGCTGTAGGGATGCCACAAACCCAGGTCGGTGACCAGCGAATTGAATCCATCGATCGCCATCAGGCCAACAAGGCAGCCAAGGATGGCGACGACCAACCGGGGCGGATTGCCGTAGCGCAGCAGCCTTCCGGTCGAGAGGAGCCAGACGAAGGTGGCCAGGAATCCGCCATAGATTCCGGTCATGCGGGAATCGAACGGCAAGGGTTGGCCGCCGAATTGCAGGGTGTGCGATGGGGTCTGGGCGCAGAGACCGTGCAGCAGGCTGGTTGCGGTGGCGCCGTAATCGCCGGGCGAGGTGAAGAACGCGACGCCACCGACTCCCGCGACCAGCGGCCAAAGCCAGTACCGGGAGGCGAGTCTCGGCAATTCGCTCATCACGCGAGTTTGGGGATACTGCATCGGATTGCCTCGCTTCCGCTGGGAGCGCTCGACCGTTCCAGCGGCGTTTCTTGCCGCAAGTGTACCGCGCAGGCGACCGCTGACCGGGTACACTCACCGGCGTGGATGGAGACGTGAGGAACACTTGGGGGTAGATCGCGCCGATGGCGGTAATCCGAAGGACGGAAGTCAAATCGAGCAGCTATCGGGATCGACATCCCGCGACGTTCAATCCGGATCGATTGGCGGTAACGCGGGGCGCGGCGGGGATCGGCATCGCAGCCGTCTGTCTCGCCGTGTTCTCGGTCCTTTTCGTCCTCGTCAGGCGCAATCGAAGCCAGGCGGTCGATGCCGCGATCACGATCAAGGTACAGGGCCAGAAGAGCGCGGTCTTCGACCGCCTGATGCACGTCGTGTCCTGGCCGGGATTTCCGCCGCAAAGCCGGTTGTTGCCTCCCGCTATCTCGGCAACGCTCTGGATGCTGGGGTTCCGTCTCGAAGCCCTCTTCCAACTGTTGGCCTGGGGCACTGGCGTCATTTCGTTCAGCGTCAAGCGGGCCATGCGGCGACCCCGACCAACCGGCGCTGACAGCACGATTCGCGTCGTCTCCGCCAATATCGGCGGAAGCAGCTTCCCGAGCGGGCATGTGCTGAACTACATCGGGGTCTATGGATTCCTCGCCTACCTGGCCCACACCTGGATCCGGCCCACGGCGATCCGGCGAACGATCGTTGGGTTCCTGGTTTCATTGATCTCGCTGGTCGGTCCAAGCCGCGTCTACCTGGGGCATCACTGGTTCACCGATGTGAGCGCTTCGTACATGCTGGGCACGACCTATCTGCTGGCCCTGACCAACGTCTATCGGTTCGTTCGCGTCAAGGTTTCGAAGCGACACGGCCAGGTCCGGTAGCGTCCACGCCTGCTGGTACAATTCAGGGACTGGATTGCCGCGATCCTCGGATAGGAATCCTGCCCGCCCAAATCGCCAGAAGGCGCACTCCAGTCTGGAATCCGATCAGCACGTGGCAGGTTCCCACCAGGCATTCACGGTCGCCGTCCATCCCCTTCGGCCCGTCCTCGCCAGGATGGGCGTTTTGTTGCATCACGAGGTACGACCCTGCGCCGGCAGGGTCAGGAGCGAAAACGACATGGCACAAGCCGCGACCCGGACGTTTCGGGAAGTACCGAACAGGGTTGACTTTCCTCACCAGGAGCGAGAGCGCATCGCCTGGTGGAATGACAACCGCGTTATGCAGCAGTACCTGCACCGCAACGACGAGTCGGATACCCGCTTCTCGTTCATCGACGGACCCATCACCGCGAACAATCCGATGGGCGTGCATCACGCCTGGGGACGAACCTACAAGGACGTCTTCCAGCGGTACCACGCGATGCTTGGGAAGCGACAACGATTCCAGAACGGATTCGACTGCCAGGGTCTATGGGTTGAGGTCGAGGTCGAAAAGGAACTCGGCCTGAAGAACAAGCGGGAGATCGAATCGTTCGGCATCGCCGAGTTCGTGGAGCACTGCAAGCAGCGCGTCTGGACCTATTCGGAACGCCAGACCGAGCAGTCGAAGCGGCTTGCCTACTGGATGGACTGGGACAACTCGTACTACACGATGTCCGAGGAAAACAACTACACCATCTGGATGTTCCTCAAGTCGTGCCACGAACGCGGCTGGATCTACAAGGGCGTCGATGTCATGCCCTGGTGCCCGCGTTGCGGCACCGGTATCTCGGAACAGGAAATCGTCACCGAGGGCTATCAGACACGGACGCATCTCTCCCTCTTCGCCACCTTCCCGTTGCTGGATGAGGACGCGTCGCTGATGGTGTGGACCACCACGCCGTGGACATTGCCGGCCAATGTCGCGGCCGCGGTCAATCCGGATATAGATTACGTCAAGCTTCAGCAAGGCGACGAGCTTTTCTACCTTGCAAAGGATGCCGTCAGCAACGCGATTCGCGGTGAACACGAAATCGTGGCGGAACTCAAGGGGGCCGATCTCGTCGGCCGCCGATATACCGGACCCTTCGACGAGCTTCCGGCCGCCGAGGGGGTCCAGCACCGGGTGATCGCCTGGGGCGATGTCGGGGCCGAGGAAGGTACCGGTATCGTTCACATCGCCCCTGGATGCGGCAAGGAGGACTTTGCCCTCTCCAAGGCCGAAGACTTGCAGGTCATCGCGCCCATCAACGAATCGGGCATCTATCTCGATGGGTACGACTGGCTCTCCGAGCGGTACGCTCACGATGTCGCGAAGGACATTGAGGCGAACCTGAAGGAGAAGGGTCTCCTCTACCGTTCGGAGATGTACAGCCACCGGTACCCGGTCTGCTGGCGATGTGGCACCGATCTCGTCTTCCGCCTTGTCGATGAGTGGTTTATCGACATGGATCAGTTGCGCCCGCTCTTGATGGAGGCGACGAAGGCGACGAACTGGTACCCATCCTTCGGCATGGAGCGGGAGCTCGACTGGCTCCTGAACATGCAGGACTGGATGATTTCCAAGAAGCGGTATTGGGGCCTTGCCCTCCCTATATACGACTGTGAGGAGTGCGGCGCCTTCGAGGTGATCGGTTCCGAGACCGAGCTGAAGGAGCGGGCAGTACGCGGCTGGGATGAATACGAGGGACACACACCGCACCGGCCCTGGATCGACCACGTCGAGATCGCCTGTTCCGGTTGCGGCAAGCCCGTCAAGCGGATCGCTGACGTTGGCAACGTCTGGCTCGACGCCGGGATCGTCGCGCTCTCGACCCTGCAATTCCGGCATGACCGCGAGTATTGGCGCGAGTGGTATCCCGCGGACATGATCAGCGAGAGCTTTCCCGGGCAGTTCCGGAACTGGTTCTACTCGCTCATCGCCGAAAGCGTTGCCCTCACTGGCGAAGCGCCCTTCCGGCATGTCTTCACCTACGCCCTGATGCGCGACGAAAAGGGCGAGGAGATGCACAAGAGCAAGGGCAATGCCATCTGGTTCGACGATGCCGCCGAGGTCATTGGGGTCGACACCATGCGCTGGCTGTTCGCCACAGTGACACCAACCAACAACCTCGGGTTCGGCTACAACGTCACGGACGAGGTGCGACGGCGGTTCATCCTGCCACTCTGGAACTCCTACTCGTTCTTCGTGACCTATGCCCGGATCGACGGCTGGGTACCGCCGGCTACGCCGACGCCGCTTGCCGACCGGACCCTGCTCGACCGCTGGATCATTTCCCGTGCCAACGAGCTCGTGCAGGCCGTTCGCGACTCGTTCGACGCGTACGACATCGCCACTGGAGCGCGGGCGATCGAGCACTTCGTGATCGAGGAACTGTCGAACTGGTACATCCGTCGGAACCGGCGCCGATTCTGGAAGCCGGAGAGCGATATCGACAAGGCAGCCGCCTACGAAACGCTCCACGAGGCGCTCGTCATCGTCGCGCGCCTGCTCGCGCCGATCCTGCCATTCATCAGCGAGGAGATGTACCAAAACCTCGTGCGATCAATGGATACCGATGCCGTCCAGTCGGTACATCTGACAGACTTCCCCATGGCCAGTGAAGCAGCCATCGACAGTGCCCTGTCGGAGGACATGGCAGCCGTACTGGAGGTCGTCAGGCTCGGCCGATCGGCCCGGGCCGAAGCCAATATCAAGGTGCGGCAACCGCTTCCGGCCATCCTCGTCCACACCCGCAATCCAGCGGGAGCCAGGGCGGTCGTCCGGCTCAAGGAACAGATTCTCGACGAACTCAACGTCAAGGATGTTCGAGCGCTCGATGAGCCCGGCGAGATCGTTTCCTACGAGATCCTGCCGAACCTGCCAGTCCTTGGACCGAAATACGGGAAGCGTCTGGGCGGGATCCGCGCGGCGCTATCAAAGGAATCCGCAGGCGACGTGGCCGCTACGGTCGAGGGCGGCAGAAACGTTGCGTTGACGCTCGCGGATGGCGAAACGATCGAGTTGATGCCGGCCGAGGTGATTGTCAATCTTCGCAAGCGTGAAGGGTACGCCGCCGCACAGAGCCCGGAGGCGACCGTGGTGCTGGATACCACGCTGACGCCGGAATTGGTGCTGGAAGGTGTCGCCCGAGACGTGATTCGCGCGATCCAGGATGCCCGCAAGCAACTGGAATTGCAGATTGAAGACACGATTGACGTGCGTTGGCAGGCAGAAAACAACGAAGTGGCCGCAGCTATTGACGCCCATCGGGATGAGATCGGGCGCGAAGTGCTCGCGTCGTCGCTCCAGCGCGATGGCGAACTCTCGGAAGCCGAAGGCTATGCCCGTCTCAAGGTCGGGACCTCGACCCTGGAAGTCGCGATCGCCCGTACCCAATCCTGAATATGCCGTCACTGATCCGGCATCGATCACCCTTGCAAGGACGTTGTGTTGGAAACAAAACTCGTGATCATCGGCCTGCCAGGCGCAGGAAAAACGACCGTGTTCAACGCGCTCACCCGCGCCGATGCCGCGACTGGCACATTCGGCCAGTCGGGTGACGAACCCAATCTCGCGACGGTCAAGGTTCCTGATGCGCGCCTCGACATCCTGACCGGGATGTTCAAGCCGCAACGCAAGGTGCAGGCAGACGTGCAGTATCTGGACGTCGCCGGCATTGCCAAGGGCATCGCCGAAAAAGGAATGAGCGGCCAATTACTCGGGCACCTCGCTCAGGCGGACGCCCTCGTGCATGTGGTCCGGTCGTTCGAGGATGACAACGTCGCGCACACGGAGGACACAGTCAATCCGGCACGGGACATCGAAACGCTGAACCTCGAACTCCTCTTCAGCGATCTGGGCCTGATCGAAAAACGAATCCTGCGGATCGAATCCCAGATCGGCAAGACGCGCGGACCCGAACGGGAGATACTCGAACGCGAACTGGTCCTGATGCGCAAGCTCGAAGCCTCGCTCCAGGCTGATACCCCGTTGCGCGAGATCGTCGATGACCTTGATGAGGACGAAACCCGGATGCTGCGGGGTTTCGGGTTCCTGACCGCGAAGCCATTGCTCATCCTCGTCAATATCGGTGAAGACCAGTTGGGCGACCCCGCGTCGGCGCTTCTTGGGCAGTTGACCGAGAGTTTCGCTGCCCCCAAGGTGATGATCGATACCATCGCCGGCAAGATCGAGATGGAAATCAGCCAACTGGATGCGGAAGACGCGGCCATCTTCCTGGGCGACCTCGGGATTGAAGAATCGGGTCTGGACCGGATCGTCGCGCGGTCGTTCACCCTGCTTGGATTGATGCCGTTCTTCACGGTAGGTCCGGATGAGTGCCGGGCATGGACGATTCGTCGCGGCGCGACTGCCCTCGAAGCCGCCGGAGAGATTCACACCGACATCCAGCGCGGATTCATTCGCGCTGAAGTTGTTGGCTACGACGCCATGATTGCTTCCGGCACCATGGCGGAAGTCCGCAAGGCGGGTAGCCTCCGACGTGAAGGCAAGACGTATGTTGTTGCCGACGGCGACATCATCAATTTCCTCTTCAACGTCTAGCAGATCCAGGCGATTCAGCTGAATCCGGACCACCGCGTGCGATCGTCGTTCAAATTCGAGATTTCGCGTGATGCGGTTCGCTTGAGAGAATCGTGACGTCCTCGGCCTGGATGGCAACGATTGACACGGACTCCGTTGTTCGATAGTCTTCTAATTAGACAATGATCGAACCAGGAGATCCGACATGACCCAACCCACCCACCAACTCGAAGACCTCGCACGCCTGCTGAAAGTCATCGCCGATGAA
This sequence comes from uncultured Sphaerobacteraceae bacterium, assembly GCA_964610045.1. GTDB lineage: Bacteria > Chloroflexota > Chloroflexia > Thermomicrobiales > UBA6265 > JACCYX01. The sequence continues at coordinate 40,304 of CAZSUN010000006.1, read as the reverse complement.
ACCCGCCTCCGGATACTCGGTCTGCTGGCCGTGGAGCCGTTGACCGGCAAGGATCTGGCGGACCGGCTCGAACTGACGCCAGCAACGGTCAGCCATCACATGCGGAAGCTCGTTGACGCGGGAATCGTGACCGCCGCGGCCGATGCCCAGCGCCAGTGGTACCGCCTCAACGGTGACCTGTTGCGCTCGACCCGCGCCGTGCCGGTCGGCGATTGGGTGGAGCGAGCTCCGGGAGATGCCCAGTCCGAGGAGGACGCCTTTCGCGCAAAGGTCCTCCGTGATTTCTTCGTGGGCGACCAACTCAAACAGATCCCGTCCCAGCGGAAACGACGGCTGATCGTTCTCCAGCATCTCCTGGAGCGCTTCGATCCTGCCAGCACGTACACGGAGCGAGAGGTGAACGATCTCCTGCGACCAGCCCATGAGGACGTCGCGACACTCCGGCGGGAACTCGTCGACTATGGATACCTGACGCGAGACCGGGGCATCTACCAAATGACCAGGGGAGCCCCTGTGCGTGGTGCAACTGTTTCCCAGGAGGTCACCGGCGACGAGAACGCCTGGCTCCGGCAACTCCTGGCCGGCGTGATTGGCGGCAAGGACGTCCCTGCTGACGACTGACGTACCATTGCCGTCGTAGGGCAGGCCGTTTATCCGAGTAAGCATCTGGACCGGAGAAATCGTGGACGACGACGAATTGGAAATCAGTCCGTGGCCGGTGATGGAGCTCGTCGGGCAACTCGTGGCGAGGGCCTCGCTTGGCCGCCGCGGCGCCATCGAGTCCGACCCGTCGCTCGACGCGTACGAGCGGGAAACCGACCGGTTCGAACTGGAAGCCTGGGCCCGGGTCGAGTTGGTCAACTGGTTGACATTGCGCGATTTCCAGTGCCTGGATGCTGCGGCCGGTAAGCTCACTGACGAGGACCTCGCCCACTGTCACGATGGTCTGATGGAGGCGTCAACGATCGCCTGGGCACTCTCGATCGTTCAGGAGCCGCGTCTTCCCGTGTTCAGCACCGGGGAACCGGAACACGTGGCTGCTTCCTGGGCGCCAGGTCCGTGGACGGCGCTGAACCAGGTGACAGGCGGGTTGCGCGTGCGCGCCGACGAGCAACTGGCAGTCGAACGGGAGCGTTGGGAAATCCTGTACTGGCGGCTGCTGCTGCCAACGCCGCTGGACGCCGAATCGGCAACCGCATTGCGTGAGACCGTCGCCGAAGTTCGCGCGATCGACCTCCTGGCCACCCAGGGCGATGACCTTTCGACCGATGGCGGAGTCGCCCTCGCCAGCTTCTCCCCGGATCAACGCGACCGCTACGCGCACGAAGCGGAAATCCGTCTCCGCACCCTGAACTGGACGTGCGGGTTGGGTGAACGGCTTGACACTACCCCGCTGCTACTCGACGACGAGGAGCTATAGGCGCGCAAACGCGGCATTGGCCGCGTTTGCAAAGGCGACGATCTTCTCGGGATCCTTGCTCTCGCCCGTCTCGACCCCGCTGCTGACGTCGACACCGGCCGGCTGAACGTGCGCGATGGCTACGTCGACATTCCCTGGTGTCAGCCCGCCCGCGAGGATGACTGGATACCGTTCGGCCAGCGCGGCGACGAGATCCCAATCCGCGGTGTGTCCGGTTCCGCCGTATGCACCGGCCACGGATGCATCGACCAGGATTCGATCCGCGGGTTGCGCCCGATCGAGCCAGCTGTCGATCTCATTGCGAGCTCGATCCAGCGGCGTGCCAGAGGGGAACCGCAACGCCTTCCAGACCGGCACCGGCAATGTATCGAGTAGATCGGGGGATTCATCTCCGGAGAGTTGCACGATATCGACCAGGCCGTCATCGACCAGTGACTGGATGACGTTCGCCGGCTCGTTCACGACGACGCCCACGATGGCGAGCCGCTGCAATGACGCCTCGTCCCTGATCCGGCGAATGCCTGCCGGGCTCACCTGCCTGCGCGAGGCCGCCAACATGAATCCGATGGCGGTCGCGCGACTCTGGGCGACGGCTATTGCCGTTTCCGGCGTCGATATTCCGCAGATCTTGATCGTATGACTGTCAGCCACGGCAGGATTTCCTGGCGCCGGTCAACGCTCGCACGGCGGCGGCACGGTCCGGCTGCACGATCAGGGATTCGCCCACCAGGACCGCGTCCACCCCGGCTGCGCCCATCTCTTCGACATGCGCGTGCGTGAAGATGCCGCTCTCGCCGACCAGGACGACATCGGACGGGACCATCGGCGCCAGTCTCCGCGTGACGTCGAGGGAGACCTCGAAGGAGTGGAGATCGCGGTTGTTGATGCCGATCAGGTTCGCGCCAATCCCAATCGCGCGCTCCATCTCCCGCTCGTCATGGACTTCCACAAGGCAGGCCATCCCGTGTTCCCAGGCCAATGCCTGGAGCTCCCGGAGTATGGAGTCCGGGAGGCAGGCTACGATCAGCAGGATGCAACTGGCGCCGTATGCCCGCGCCTCGATCACCTGGTACGGATCGATCATGAAGTCCTTGCGCAGTACACCGGTCGGCATGTGCGCCGCTCGTGCCGCCGCCGCAGACTCGGTGAGGTCATCGAGCGTCCCCTGAAAGAATGGAGTGTCGGTCAGGCAGGAGATTCCGGCGGCACCACCCTCGACGTAGGCCGCAGTCACCTCGACGGCGGATGCTTCGACCGGAAAGCGTCCTCGTGACGGCGATGCCCGCTTGAACTCGGCGATGACGGCGACATCGGTACGTTGGAGTGCCGCACGAAGGTCAACCGGAGCCGGGCCTCGCGCGATCTGATCGCTCAGACGCTCGATCGGCGTATTCTTCTTTCGCTCCGCGACGTCTATCGCAGTTTGGGCGACGATCCGGTCGAGTATCGTGCCGGTTGCTTCGACCTGGAGCATCACACCGTCACCTCTTCGCGGGTTGCGACCAGATTCCGGGTGAACGTGACGAGCGCATCGAGCTTCGCCAAGGCTTCACCGCTGTCGATCGCCTGCGCCGCCATCGCGATGCCTTCAGCGATGGAATCGGCGGCCTCCGCAGCGTAGATGCCGGCGCCTGCATTCATCAGCGTCACGTTGCGCCGGGGACCGGATTCGCCGCCAAGGATCGCGCGCGTGATCCGGACGTTGGTCGCAACATCCCCACCGAGCAAGTCATCGGGAACGCCCTGGTCCAGATCGAAGTCCCGGGGGGTGATGCCGTACGACACCACCTCGCCGCGCTTGCGGTCCCACTCGGTGACGCGGGTGCCTCCGGCGATGCCGATCTCGTCGAGTCCGTCGTCGGAATGTACGAGGACGGTGCGGCTGCTGCCGAGGATTGACAGAACCTCGGCGAGCTTCGGCGCGATCTCCGGGTGACCGACGCCGATCAACTGGTGTCCGGCTCCAGCTGGATTCGTCAGCGGACCAAGCACGTTGAACACCGTCCGTATGCCGATTTCGCGCCGGGTCGGTCCCACAAAGCGCATCGCCGGGTGGAAGGCTGGGGCATACATGAACCCGACCCCGATCTCGTCGATACAGGAGGCGACTTCATCGCCGGTCAACTCCACCTCCACGCCAAGGCCTTCGAGCAGGTCCGCCGATCCGCAGATACTGCTCGCCGCCCGGTTTCCGTGCTTGGCGATCCGGACGCCGCTCGCCGCGATGGCGAAGGTGGCGGTGGTCGATATGTTGAACGAGTTGGAGTGATCGCCGCCTGTGCCGCAGGTATCGAGCAGGGCGCGACTCTCGGAATCCACCGCGACCTTTCGCGAGTGTGCCCGCATCGCCGTGGCAAACCCGGCGATCTCGGCCACGGTTTCGCCCCGCATGCGCAGCGCGGTAACCAGTGCCGCGATTTGCGACCCAGGGACCTCGCCGCTCATGATCGCGTCCATCGCGGCGGTCGCTTGGTCGATCGTCAGTTCGTTGCCATCGACAACGGTCCGGATGGCGTCTCGGAAGTCAAATGAAGATGCGGATTCAGCCATCTCAGTACCCCAGCACGAGTTCACGTTCGGGTGTGGCCGGCGCCACGCCACATCGCTGGAGGAAGTTCGCGAGCAGGGCAGGACCGGCTGCGGTCAGGATCGATTCCGGATGGAACTGGACCCCCTCGACCGGAAGCGAACGATGTCGCAACCCCATTACCACCCCATCCTCGGAATGAGCCGTGATCTCGAAATCTTCAGGAATCGATGATTCCTCAACGATCAGCGAGTGGTATCTCGTCGCGACGAACGGATTGGGGAGACCTTCGTACAGGCCCTCCCCGTTGTGCGAGATCATGGAGGTCTTGCCGTGCATGAGGCATGGTGCATGCACCACATGCGCGCCGAACGCCGCGCCGATCGACTGGTGACCGAGGCAGACGCCCAGGATCGGGGTTATCCCGGCAGCCCTGGCGATCAGGTCAACGGAGATTCCCGCCTCGTTCGGGGTGCAGGGTCCCGGTGAGATAACGATGCCATCAATCTCGTCCAGCCGGGCGAGGACGTCCTCCGTCGTCAGTTGGTCGTTCCTCGCCACCTCGACGTCGGCGCCGAGCCCGGTCAGGGCCTGGTAGAGGTTGTAGGTGAATGAGTCGTAGTTATCCAGGAGGAAGATCATGATCCGCTCCGTTCTGTTCGCCAGGGCTGGACGCTTCGATGTTCTCTGCCCGCTCGATCGCCCGGACCAGCGCACGCATCTTGTGAAAGCTCTCGGCGAACTCACCTTCCGGTGAACTGTCGGCGACGATCCCCCCTCCGGCTTGCAGCGAGGCGACGCCGTCCTTCACCACCATCGTGCGGAGGGCAATGCACGTATCCATGCCTCCGGCAAAGTCGAGGTAGCCGACGGCGCCGGAGTAGACTCCTCGCTTGTCAGTCTCAAGTTCGGCAATGATTTCCATCGCCCTGATCTTGGGTGCGCCGGACACGGTGCCCGCCGGGAAACATGCCCGCAGCGCACTCAAACCGTCGTAGCCATCGGCGATATTGCCTTCGACGTGGCTGACGATGTGCATGACATGGGAGAAGCGCTCGATTTCCATGAGTTTGGGAACGCGCACGGACCCGGGTTTCGAAACCCGGCCGACGTCGTTGCGTCCCAGGTCCACGAGCATCAGGTGTTCTGCCCGCTCCTTTTCGTCCGCCAGCAGGTCGATCGCAAGTTGCTCGTCTTCCTGGGCAGACTCGCCCCGTGGCCTGGTCCCAGCGATCGGGTGATTGGTCACGACTCCATCTTCGAGCCTGACGAGAAGTTCCGGCGACGCCCCCACGACCTGGTGTTCGCCGAAGTCGAGGAAGAACATGTACGGCGAAGGATTGACCATTCTCAATGCACGATAGATCGTGAATGGATGGGCATCGGTATCTATGTCGACCCGTTGCGAGAGGACAACCTGGAAGATGTCCCCTTCATGGATGTACTGCTTGGCCCGGTTGACGATGTCGCGGTACCGCTCGGGGCTGGTGTTCGGCCGGAACCGGTCGACCACGGGAGCGTCATGGCGGTTCGCTCGTATGGGATAGGAAGTCGGCTCCGATTTCAGGATCTCGGTGAGGGCATCAATCCGGGAGACGGCCTCATCGTATGCAGTCTCGAGGTCATCGCCGTCGTGCAACCGGACGTGGGAGACAACCTTCATCACGCGGTCTATATGGTCGAACACCACCAGGGTGTCGGCAATGTGAAACTGTGCTTCCGGATACCCCAGACCCGCACCCTTGGCGAGAGGAACCCGCGGTTCGAACTTCGAAATCGCATCGTACGAGAGGTAGCCGACGGCCCCTCCAGTCATTCGCGGCAGGTGCGGGTGCCGCTCCGCACCATACTCGCGCATGAGTTCGCCAAGCGCTGTGAGCGGATCGTCGTAGTTGGCTTCCTGGAGGCCTGAACGTCCCTGGATCGAGATCGTGCCGTCCCGCAAGGTTGCCGTCGCCATTGGGCTGGCGCCGATAAACGAGTAGCGGGCGATCCGGACCCCACCCTCGACTGATTCGAGGATGAATCCGGGTTTCCGGCATCCATCACTGACCTTGAGATAGACCGAAACGGGGGTTTCGAGATCGGCCAGGATCTCGCGATGGATCGGAATCATCCTTGTGGATGGTTCGGACGTCCTGGCAATGTCACGAACCTCGTCGATACCCGGACTGATGCCATGCCTGGCCCGGTTTGTCCTGTGCTCAACCTGTGCCACCATGTAATCCTCACCTTCGTGGATGCCACGCAAAAACGGCATCAAAAAACCTCCGATCCCACAAGGGACGGAGGCTCGATGCCGTACCGCGGTGCCACCCTCATTGACAGCGTTGCCGCTGTCCACTCAAACCGTACGGGAAATCACGTGGATTTCCGATACGAGGCTCCCGGTAACGGGGGAGACACCGTTGCCGTCTACTCCACACAGGGTGTTTCGGGGCAAGACTCCCGGATCCATTCAGCATCCACGATCCACCGGGCTTCCACCTCCCCCGGTTCGCTTCCAATCGTGTTCCGATGCCTACTCGTTCCGATCAACGCCGATGATATCTTCGATTGTGCGCACGATACGTCACGTCGCCTGCAATGTCAACGCTTCGATCGCGCTGCAATCGACTGTGAGGTACGTCCGGGCGTCATGATGCGTGTCGCGACGGTACAGGATCAATGTCCCATCCCCGGTGAAGCGCTTCATCCTTGGTGACGTTGAGATAGAGCCCATGCTCGTTGTTATGGTGAATTGCCGAGGTTGGTATATAGAAGTCGACGGGCATGAAGAAGCCCTTTTCCACGACGACATGGTCATCGCGAACAGCGACCACTTCACCGATCTTGTGACCGCAGGTACCGATCACGTCCGCGCCGACTTCGATCAGGGACGCCATGCCGCGATCGTCGGTATCGGACCTGGCTTCTTCACTGGCCATGACCCCAGCGACGGACGCTCCGGATGCGGTCGCTGGCTGGATGTGATCCGAGATTGCTGTCGGATCGGTCGATTGCGGCGATTCCTCATGCTTGATGTTGTTGCTGGCCACGTCGTTCTCCGGGCGGGTATCCGCCGATCGCGCGCAGAACGTCTCGCCTGGATGAGTATCGTTCTCGCAGCGGCAAAGGATACATCACCCGGCGCGAACCGGCATGTCCAGGAGCGGACGGGAATAGGGGGGAAAGGGATTGGGTCCCAGCAATGGCAATGCCCAGGATCGAAACGCAGGTGAAACTGTCTCCTCACCTGCGGTCAGGAATTCCGGCGGCAGCGCCCGAACCTGGTTTGCCACCAGGTCCACGGAGACCGGCTCGATCGAACACGCATAGACATCGCCCGCCGTGCGCACCAGGGCTGGCATGACGCCGCTCAATCCTTCCACAGCGTAATCGACCGCGGCGCGACCGAGGTCGAACGCCTCCTGGCGGTCGGTCGTCGATGCCAGTATTGTTGCCATGCGGGCAAATGAGCCTGGCTTTTCGAATCGCGCGCGGAGTCCTGTCTCCTGCGTCACGACCCTGGCCAGGGCAGCTCCCGCACTGGGGTAGTACGGATGTCCGTGTGGATCGATGTATTCCGGTGTTGCTCCACCAAGATGGTCGCCGGCGGCGGTGCGCAGCGTCTCCGGCACCACGACGACGCTCCACCCACGCTGTGCGATGTCTCGTTCCACCCGCTGCACGACTTCAGCGATGCTGGTTGGCGGGTGCTCGGGCAGCAACACCAGCGGGGCGAGATCGAGGATGTCATCGTCGAAGGCGAGACTGCCTGCCGCTGCGACCCATCCCGCATCCCGACCCATCACCTCGATGAACTTGACCGGATACAGGGCAGGCGACGCGAGGGTGTCCCAGGTCGCATCGCGAACGATGGTCGCCACCGCCTTCGCCATCGAACCGTAGCCGGGACAGTGGTCGGTGGCGGGCAGGTCGTTATCAACCGTCTTGGGAATGGAGATGGCGCAGACATCGCTCGTTTGCTGTCGCGCCGCATGGTGAATGCGTGAGACCGTGTCCGCCGAATCATTGCCACCGATGAGCAGGAGCGCGGAGACACCGTGACGCGTCAGGATATCAAGGGAGGCACCGACCTCAGCTGGCGCCAGCTTGTGGCGGCCGGTGCCCAATGTCGCCGAAGGTGTCCTGGCGATCAGTTGGATCGCATTCGGTTCGAGATTCGTGAGATCGATGAAGGACTCCTGCAGCAGACCTTCGATTCCACCTCGTGCGCCAAGGATGCGCCCGAACGCCCCCGAGTCCCGGGCTGCCGTGGCGACACCAGCCAGGCTTGCATTGATGACCGCTGTCGCGCCGCCGGATTGCGCGACCAGCAGCGTTGGTTTGGTTGTCGGCATTGGGTCAGGTCACCTTTCGGAAGGGTCGGGCAGGTTGAATTCAACGCTCGTATCGGCTGCTGATACGATTTCGGGCGGCCAGGTGCCGGTTATCGGGTGGACTGCGTGTCCACCAAGACGAGCCATGAGACGGTCGATCGCCAGCGCAACGGCATCGTCGTCCACAGTGTTGACATACGCCAGCTCGACCGATCCCGGAGGTTGACCCAGGACCAGCTCCGAACGCCGGGTAATCCTGTCGAGCGATTCAAGACCGGCGTTGCCGATCAGGATCAGTATCGGACGCCTGGCAGTTGCGACCGAGGTGGCCAACGCGATGGTCGAGAAAGTTCCCTCACCCGACGCAGCCTCGCCCAGGACACGCTCCAAGCCCAGCACGGCAATAACGAGGGCAACAATTGCCCGCGCGGCGTGATTCTCAAGGCAGACACGATACAGGCGCGATTGCCCTACCCGATGTGAGTGAAGAACACCAATGCGTTCGAGCTTGTAGCACTCGTGCTGGAGGCTGCTCACGGCGAGACCGGTGGCGTGACTCAATTCCGTTAGGGAATACCCCGCGTCCAGGCGTGGCGCCAACCAGGAGAGCAGGACCGCGCGGACGCGAGAGGACAGCAGGTCTGTCAACATCGAGTCCTCGGTTGCTCCAGGCGCTTTCGTGCGTGGTGACACTGGCGAGCCCTGTTCGCGAATCACGCCGGCGACCTCCAGTTCGTCTCGCCGCAAGCCATGTACGAACGATACCGCATGGCAGGTGGGGGTGTGACTCGGCTTTTTGCGGCTGCCTGGGTCACCACCCATCCCGGTTGTATAGGGCGACCTCCCGAGCGCAGCGAGGGTGTGTCGGCCCGTCTCCTGCCAGCCTTGTGCGCAACATCGCGAGTCGCACCCGACAGACGGGACGAACTGGAGTTTGCCCTGAACTTCCACTAAGATAGCGAAGTCGTCGCGGCGCGCTTTCGCCCTTCCCCGGACACAACATCGAGGCCGGTTGGCAGTGGCGCCAGTTCAGATCAGCGCCGTATCGCCCGAGGTCTGGGAGGACCCCATTAGTACCATTCTGGGGCTTCTTGCCGTTGCCCTGCTCGTCCTTGCCAACGGGTTCTTCGTTGCCACGGAATTCGCCCTCGTTTCGGTTCGTCGAACTCGCGTCCTCCAGCTTGCGTCGGAAGGTGAACGCCGGGCGGTTGGCGTCCTCGACCGGTTGACGCATCTCGACACCTACATTGCGGCAACCCAACTCGGTATCACCATTTCCAGCCTCGCGCTCGGCTGGATCGGAGAGCCTGCCGTGGCCGTCGTGGTCCATGATGTCGTGGCGCACCTGCCATTCGAGGTTGGTTCCACGACAACGCACGCCATCTCCTTCTTCATCGCGTTTTCACTCGTCACCTCCCTCCACATCGTGATCGGCGAACTGGCGCCAAAGAGCCTTGCGCTTCAACGTCCCGAGGAGACGGCGCTGGCCGTGTCACCCTGGATTCATGGCTTCCTGATTGTTTTCAGGCCAGTCATCTACGGGCTGAACTGGATCGGGAACCAGGTCGTGAAGCTCTTCGGCATCGAGCCTGCGGGCGGACACGCGATGGTCCAGTCCGCGGAGGAACTCCTGATCTCGATCGACGCGTCTCGCGAAGCTGGTTTTGTCAACGAAACCGCGCACGACCTTGTCGGCCGGGCGTTTTCATTCAACGAGATCCAGGCACGGCACGTCATGGTACCCCGGACCGAGGTGGTCGCCATCCCGGTGGGCGCCACCCTTGAGTCGGTGATGCAGGTCGCCTCCGATACGTCTCACACGCGGCTCCCGATTTATGAAGACGACACCGACCACATTGTGGGCATCGTCAAGGTCAAACGATTGATGCCGGTCTTTCTCGCCCAGGTGGAGGCGCATGCCCTCGCCCGCAGCTCCAGTCCCCGCGTGTCGGCGAACGGGACCGGACTTAAGGTGAACGGCACGGTTCCGGCAGTGCCATCCGACGTGTTCGATCTTCGGGAGTACATGGTCGAACCAATGCTGGTGCCCGAAACGCTGGCCGCCACCGAAGTCTTCAACAGGATGCGGGAAAACTCCGTCCAGATGGCGGTGGTGATCGACGAATACGGTGGAACCGCCGGAATCGTGACCTTGCAGGACATCATGGCGCAATTGGTCGGCCGGGTTCAGGATGAGGAGGAGCATGCGAACGGCGAGTCCGCCGACGGTGTCCTCCACCTCGACGGTTTGACTGGCCTCGTGGAACTCCGCGAGCAGTTCGATATCGATCTCCTCAATGACGAATACGATGTCGAAACATTGGGTGGATATGTCTTTTTCGTGCTCGGGCGTCCGGCATTGATTGGCGACCTGGTGACAGCGCCATCCGGTCATCGCTTCGTTGTCGAGGAACTCGATGGCCTTCGTGTTGCACGTCTGACGGTCCTTGCGCCCGAACCGACGCCAGAGATCGACCTGCTGGCAACGACCACGACCATTAGCCGGGGTCGGGCCTGATGCCACAGTCCGCCGCAACCGGCATCGAAGAGCCGTTGGCCAGGGCAACTGTCGAATACGTGATCCTCGGTCTGCTGGCAACACAGGGCCGGTCGGAAGTTCACGGGTACGATCTGGGTCGGGCGCTGGCCGACAGTGTGCTCGGGCAAATCGTGCGCGTGGAACCAGGAATGCTCTACCACTACCTGAAACGGCTCTCCCGTGCGGGCTTGATCTCCACGCGGGTGGAACCACAGGTTGGCCGTCCCGACCGCCAACTCCACGCCTTGACCGGGGACGGTGGCGCGGCACTCCAGGCGTGGCTCTCGGCGCCGGTGCGTTCCACTCGCGAAATCCGGCTCGAGTTCCTGCTCAAGCTCTACTTCGCACGGCAACTGGATCAGCAGCGCGCCAGGAGACTTGTTGAGGAGCAGGTTGTCATCATGCGAAAGCGCTCCGAACGTCTGCATTCTCAACTGAGGCAATCGCAGGACCCGACACCGGACAACCGATTCGGTGAAGCCATCCTCCGGTTGCGTCAGGGGCAGACAGATTCGGCTCTCTCATGGCTGGAGTCCTTGCCTGAGGCCCAGCCCTCCTCCTGATCGATTCGACCCCCGAGACCCCGAGATACGAAATTGGTGTGGCCGGCCCGATCACCCCTTGACCGATCCCGCTGTGAGCCCCGCCACGAGGTGACGCTCCGCTGCGAGGTAGAAAGCGACCGCCGGCACCAGGGCAAGTGAGACATACGCCAGGACTTTCGCCCAGTCAGTCATGAATTCTCCCTGGAACTGCTGTACCCCGAGCGGCAGGGTGTAGAGACTTTCGCTGTTGAGCACCACCAGGGGCAGGAAGAAGTTGTTCCAGCTGCCAACCATGGAGATGACGGCAACCGCCGCAAGTGCGGGCCGCACCAGCGGCAGCAGGATTCGCCACAGGAATTGCAGGGGTGTGGCGCCATCCACATAGGCCGCATCTTCGAGATCCTGGGGCACGGCCACGAAGAACGTTCGAAGCAGCAGGATATTGAACGGCAACCCGAAGGCGACCTGCGGCATGATCACCCCCCACAACGAATCGGTGAGGTTGAGCGATCGCAGCAGGAGGTACAGGGGCAGGATCGCGACCGGAAGTGGGAACAGCAACCCGAGGACGAAAAAGTTGAACAACGGTTCCCGTCCCCGGAAATGGAGGCGGGCGAAGACGAACGCGGCCGAACTGGAAAGCGAAAGCACGAGGACGGTGGTGAGGAGCATGACGATGACGCTGTTGATCGTTTTCTGCCAGAACGGCCAGGTGGAGAGGATATCCGAATAGTTCGTCAGGATGAATGGACGTGGCCAGGCTCCTGGATGCGACTGGAGATCCTGGTTCGTCTTGAACCCGCCCATCACGGCAACGATGAGCGGCACCATGACGACAGCGACGACGATGAGCAGGACGAGGTAGCGAAGCACCATCAGCACCGGCAGCCTGTGTCCTGCCTGGTGGGACTGGGTCTCCATCGAGGTCATCGCCATCTAGGTCACCGCCCCTTCGAGGTCTCGCCGCATCACGAACCGCTGGTACAGGATCGAGAAGATGAAACAGATGCCGAAGATCAGCAGCGATACCGCTGCGCCGTAGCCGAGTTGGAATCGCGTGAATCCGTAGGTGTACATGTAGGTTGCCATCGTGTTGCTGGCGTTGACCGGGCCGCCTTTGGTCATGATCCAGATCAGGTCGAAGAACTGCAGGGACCCGAGCACCGAGAAGAAGATCGACACCCGGAACGTGGGACCGAGTAACGGCAAGGTGATATCGCGAAGGACCCGGGACGGCGAGGCGCCATCCACCCTGGCGGCATCCTCGAGTTCGGGCGGGATGTTCTGGAGGCCGGCCAGGTAGAGGATCATGTGGAAGCCGAAGAACTTCCAGGTAATCACCACGAAGATTGCGTAAAGGACCTTGTCGGTGTCCGCCAGGATCGCCTGCGGTTCATATCCCGGCCAGATTGCGCCGAGGATGCCGTTCATCAACCCGTTCTGCGGTCGATAAATGAATGTCCAGACAACCCCGGTGATGACTTCGGACAGTACATACGGCAGGAAGAACACCGTCCGGAAAAATGCCCTTCCGGGGATGTTGTCGCGAATCAGGAGCGCCACCGCCAGTGCGATCGGCAGCTGGATCGTCAGGGAAAGCACGATCAGCGTAACGTTGTGTCGAAGCGCCATCCTGAAGGTTTTGTCGTTCAGGATACGCTCGAAGTTGTCCAGGCCGACAAAATCCTCGAGCGGACCGAGTCCATTCCAGTCGTAGAGGCTGTACCAGACCGCCCGGGCCATCGGATACAGCACGAACAGCACATACACCACCAACGCCGGGAGCAGCATGAGCGTCACCATCAGCAGGTGACGGGTGCGGTCACGCCGTGCCGTGTGGACGTAGCTCGGTATGGCGGCGTCACTTGCGTCGATCGCGGGCATCATCGTCGTCGGCACTCCCGGCTCGTGGTGTAGGGTATGACATGGTGTGACGGTGGGCGGCGGCAGGGAGACCCTGGTTTGACGCGTCTGCCCTGCCACCGCTTGCTGGTGTTATCCGTCAGACTCCATGGCGAACGATGCTTCGACGGCTTCGGCCATGCCTTCCGGCGTCTGCGAACCGGCGATCAGCGCCTGGACTTCGTCGTTGACCACACCGCCAACGGCGGGTGGCAGGAACTGGTCGTAGTAGAGCTGGAAGTAGCCCGCTTCCGCCAGGTAGTCCATCACTGGAAGCAGATTCTGGTCGGTGACGGCCGACGCGGCATCGGTCACGGCCGGCGGAACCGCGAATCCGGCCGCAGCCCATTCCGACTGCACCTCGACGCTGGTCAGGTACTTCACGAACTCGATGGCGGCATCCGGGGCGTTCGAGCCAACGGCGAATCCGTTGCCGCCGCCGAGGACATCGTTCGGGGCGCCGGCGCCACCGTCGACCGTTGGGAACGGGAACCAGCCGAGATCCTCGCGCATCGCGGTTGGGTCTTCCAGGTTGGCGTCCAGCGCGCCGGACGGGAACCAGTGGCCCATGAGCATGATCGCCGCGCCGCCGTTCGCATAGACCACGCCGGAATCCGGCCAGGTCGCCGCGAGATACCCGTCCTGGAACGGTTCGAGTGCCGAGAGTTCGAGCAGGTCGGATCCTGCCTTGACGAACGGCGGATCGGCGAAGGAGCCGGATCGTGTGTAGGCAGCGTCAAACGCCGCCTTGCCGCCGTTGCGGATGGCCAGGTAGACCCAGTAGAAGTGGATTGGCCACTTGTCACCCCCGCCGAGGGAGATCGGCACGATGCCGGCATCCTTCAATGTCTGGACTGTGGTCAGGAGTTCCGCCCAGGTGGCGGGAGGCGTTTCGATACCGGCTTCGGCAAACTTCGCCTTGCTGTACCAGAATCCGACCATGCCGATGTTCCACGGCACGCCGTAGTTCCGGCCGTCTGTTCCGTAGAGCGCGAGTCCTGATTGGCCGAACGTGGCACCCCAGCCATCGGCGGCGAGGGCGTCGGTCAAATCGCGTACCAGTCCGGCTTCCGCATACTGGTAGAGGACGCCACCGCCCCAACTCTGGAAGACATCCGGCGGATCACCAGATTGCATCACGGTGGTGAGGCGGGCCTTGAATGCTTCGTTTTCCTGGACGGTGATCTCGATCTCCACCTCAGGATTCGCCTCGACGAACGCATCCGCGGCAGCCTGCATCAGGGCGGCCTGGTCTTCGTTGGTCGTGATATGCCACCAACGAATCACTGTTGGGTCCTGCGCCAGTGCCGAGCGGAAGGTGTAGGTACCGGGCACTGTCAGGAGGAGGGCCGAACCTGCGCTGGCTGTCAGGAGCTGGCGACGATTGAGCGTCATGGAGTGTCTCCTTGCGATGGGCGAACGACGGAATGTCGTTCCAAATCGACAGGTTGGGTATTGGTTCTTGCGTTCCTGGCATCTCCTCACGAAGTGGCGAACAGGCAGGGTCCCGGTCTGCGTTTGATCAGGTGGTGGGTGGGGCAGTCGATTCCCGGACCACGAGGTCCGCTGGGAGTTCCACTTTGCCCCCGGAGTTTTCCGCATCGTTGATGGCGTCGAGCAACATCCTGGTGGCGACCTTGCCCATTTCCCGCATCGGCTGATGAACGGTGGTCAGAGGCGGATGCGCCCATTTCGCGTCAGGAATGTCGTCGAATCCAACAACGGAGATGTCGGTGGGTGTGGCCAATCCTGCGTTGCGGATGGCGTCGAGGGCGCCGAATGCACTGACATCGTTCCCGGTGACGATCGCGGTCGGTGGATCGGGCAGCCGGAGCAGCTCATGGGTCAATTGGTAGCCGAGTGGCCTATGAAAATCCCCGCGTTTACGGAGGTCCTCGGGGAGTTCGAGCCCGGATTCGGCAAGTTGCGCTTCACAGCCAGCCAGGCGTTGTCGCGCCGAGTCCATATCGAGGTTGCCGGTGATGACAGCGATCCGGCGATGGCCAAGTTCCACCAGATGCTGGATTGCCGCTCGGGCACCCTGTCGGTTGGCCGCACTGACCGACGGTGTATGGGCATCGAAACCCTCGTGATCGATCAGGACGAACGGGATCCCGCGGCGGCGGATCGAATCGACATAGGCTTCCGGCGCGAGCGGCAGGATCATGAGCAGACCATCGGTCATGCCATTGGCCAATGAGTTCACGAACACGGATTCCCTTGTACGGCGGTGGTGGGTGGTGTAGAGCATCAGGTCGTACGATGCCGCCGCCAGCACCTCCTCGATTCCCTTCAGGATTTCCCCGATGTAGCTGGTATCGAGATCCCGCACCAGTAATCCGATGACCTGGGTACGGCCCCCGGCGAGCACCCTGGCCTGCCGGTTGACGGTATAGCCAATGCGGGTCATGGCTTGCATGACCCGCTCGCGAGTCTGGGCGCTGACGTAACCCTTCCCGTTGACGACACGGGACACGGTCGCGAACGAGACATTCGCTTCGCGGGCGACGTCCACGATGGTGACGCGTTCACCTTGACGGTTCTGGCTCACTGGCGCCCTCGAGTACGACACACGGCTGCAAACGCTTGCAGGCGATTGTCCGGAAACCCCGACGAAGATTGCCGTCAGTTCATCTATGATGTGGAAACGTTGTCATGTTTCTGCACGATATCACACGGTGTTCGGGTCGTCAATTGCGGGCAACGTTTTGAGTGGTGTCCCATCCAGGTTCAGTGACATTCGGCCGGGGACCGGCGTATAGTCGTCGGCAACACGGTGACGGAGACGAGTACCCGGATCCGATCGAGCACAGCGAGCCGCGGCACGGTGCAAGCGCGGACAAGATCGACCGGTGAAGACCCTCCCGAGTGCCCGGCAGAACCAGCCATCCATCGGTGGCTGCGAAGGCCGAGGCGGCCAGCCCCCGATACCGGGCTCCGAAGGCTGGGTACATAAACCCGGCGAAACGCGGTGGTACCACGGGAAGCCCCCCTCGTCCGCAAGACGGTGGGGGCGTTGTGTTCCCCATCAATGGAGGCCACACCGTGACCACACCGCTTCTTCCCTTCCTCGGAGTGGCCCAGGCTGAACGAACCTGGGCGTCAGAGCTTTCCGGTCTTCCCGGTAACACCGTCACGCTCAAGGGCTGGCTCCACCACCGCAGGGCGTTGAAAGCCGTCTGCTTTCTCCTCCTTCGCGATGCGTCCGGAATCGCCCAGGTTGTCGTCGATGATTCCGCCATGCGGGCGATCATCGAGTCCTTGCCGCACGAAACGGTGCTGTCACTCACAGGGACGGTCGTTGTCAAACCGCAGGCACCCGAAGGGGTCGAAGTTCAAGCGATGGGCCTCGAGGTCATCTCCGAGCCGGTGACAGAGCCGCCGATCGAGATATTCCGGCCTCACCTCACAGCCCAGCTACCAACCCAGCTCGACGTGGCGGCCGTCTCTCTCCGACACCCGGCCAGGGCAGCCGTCCAGCAGATCGCCGCAGCCTCAGTCCAGGGATTCCGATCCTCACTCCGGGCAGAGCGGTTCGTCGAAATCTCGACACCCAAGATCATCGGCACCACGCCGGAAGGTGGTGCGAATGTCTTCGAGCTTGATTACTTCGGGCGACCGGCATTCCTCGCCCAAAGCCCCCAACTCTACAAGCAGATCATGGTGGGTGCGCTCGAACGAGTCTTCGAAACGGCACCGGCGTTCCGGGCTGAACCGCACGACACCGTCCGGCACCTGAGCCAGTACCAGTCACTCGACGCCGAGATGGGGTTTATCGATGATCACTTCACGGTGATGGGCATGGTGCGAACGGCCATCGCCGGAATGGTCGGAACCGTTGCCGCACTGGATCTGCACCGGTCGCTGCCAGGGTTCGAAGTCCCCGAGGTTCCGCACCGGATTCCTCACGTGCATTTCGCCGACGCCCTCGAGATGATTTCCCGGCAGACGGGTGAGGACGTTCGGGAGGAACCCGATCTCGCCCCGGCTCACGAGCGATGGTTGGGTGAGTGGGCGATTCGGGAGCATGGTTCCGACTGGCTTTTCGTGACGGGCTATCCGATGGCGAAGCGGCCATTCTACACCCATCCCGATCCGGCGCGTCCGGCATGGTCGAACAGTTTCGACCTCCTCTTCCGGGGACTGGAGATCGTCACGGGCGGTCAGCGACTTCACCGGTATGACGACTATCTCGCTGCGCTCACTTCGCGCGGGATCGAGACAGCCGGGTTCGAAGGCTACCTCGACGCATTTCGGTACGGCATGCCACCGCATGGTGGATTCGCACTTGGTTTGGAACGGTTCGTCGCCCGGCTCCTCGGAATTGCGAATGTCCGCGAGACGACGCTCTTTCCCCGCGACATGCAGCGTCTGACGCCTTAGCCGGCAGCAACTGCCACCGGCGAACCCATCGCCGGTGGCAGTTGCCCGGAGCTGGCTGTCCGGAGCGGAATCATGAGCGGTGTACCTAGTTCGGGATGTCGCAACACATCGGATTCGATATCGAAAATCATGCGCATCAGCGGGCAGGTCACGACCGTGGTGGGCGTTCCCTGGGCGATCACCTTGCCATCGCGCATGGCGATGATGTGGTCGGCATACCTGGCGGCAAGGTTGATGTCGTGAATAACCATCACCACCGTCTTCCCTTGTTCCCGGTTGAGCTTCCAGATGATATCGAGGAGGGACACCTGCGAGGCGATGTCGAGGAACGTCGTCGGTTCGTCGAGTAAAAGCACGTCCGTGTCCTGCACCAGTGACATGGCGATCCAGGCCCGTTGACGCTGGCCACCGGACAATGAGCCAAGTGGCCGGAACCTGAACTCGGCGATCCCGCAGGTCTCGATCGCCCAGTTGACGATCGCTTCGTCATCGGCAGACCATCGGCGCAGGAATCCCTGATGGGGATTGCGCCCGGCGAGCACGAGGTCCTCAACCAGGATGTCACCCGGCACGCTCGGATCCTGGCTCAACAAGGCGAGCCGTCGTGCCAGTTCCTTGTGCGAGCCTGACCCAATGCTGCGACCATCGAGGTGAATCGTGCCGGCTCCCATTTTCTGGAGCCTGGCGCAGGTGCGCATCAGGGTCGACTTGCCGCAGGCGTTCGGACCGACGAGGGCGGTGATCTTTCCACCCGGGATCGTCATGGACAGATCGCTGGAAATGATCGACTTCCCGTACCCGGTGGCGACCCGATCGATCTCAAAGCCCTGTTTCGTTCCCTTGCGTTCGAGACATTCGCAGCCAGCCATCGAGCGTGGCATGCAGTACCCGCGGGTCTGGTCTTGCGATTCGGTCGCGATAACGTCGCACTCGACACCAAACAATCGCGAGAGCAGTTCCGGGGTCAGGACTTCCGCAGGGGACCCGTCGCCGATGATCCGGCCTTCCCGCATCGCCACAATCCGGTGGCTGACCCTGGCGGCTTCGTTGATGTCGTGCAGAACCATCACGATGGTGCGGCCCTCTTCACGATTGAGTCGTTCGACCAGCTCCATGACTTCGAGTTGGTGGGCGAGATCGAGGTAGGTTGTTGGCTCGTCGAGGAGAAGAATCGGCGTCTCCTGGGCCAGTGCCATCGCGATCCAGGCACGCTGGCGCTGGCCTCCCGAGAGCTCGTTGACCGCGCGAAGGCGGAGATCGCCCATTCCAGCGAGATCGATGGCCTTGTGGACGGCGATCGTGTCCTGCCGGGACGGCGGCTGGAGGAACGCCTGGTGCGGGTAACGGCCCCGATGGACGAGATCCTCGACGGTTACGCCTTCCGGCACCTGGGCTGTCTGCGACAGGAGGCCGATCCGTTTCGCGACATCACGGGACGGCATGGTGTGAATCGCGGCGCCGTCCAGGTAGACCGCACCGTTGGTTGGACGCAGCAGGCGAGCCATCGACCGAAGTACGGTGGACTTGCCGCACCCGTTCGGCCCGATGATGGTCGTTACTTTCCCTTCCTCGATGTCGAGCGAGAAGTCATGCACGACGGGACGAGCATCGTAGGCCAGTGATACAGCATCGGCGCGAAGCTGGAACATGGGCGTTGCGGGCTCCTCGATTACGAGCGGATGTTGGTGCGGTAGAGCAGGAACAGGAAGTACGGTGCACCGACTGCTCCGGTGACCACGCCGACCGGCAGCGTCACCGGCAGCAAATGCTGAGCTACAGTATCGGATATCAGCATCAGAATTGCTCCCAGGATTGCCGTGAAAACGAGCACACTCGCCGAAGGGGCTCCCAGCAGCATCCTGGCCATATGCGGAACGATCAGGGCGACAAACCCGATTGGTCCCGCCAGGGACACGCAGACGGCCGCCAGCGCGCAACCGATCACGATAAGGGAGAGGCGTGTCTGCTCAAGCCGGATACCCAGGCTACGGGTGACGATATCGCCGAGTTGCATGGTGCGCAGCGATTCCATCAGGATGATTGCGAGTGGCCCGAGAATCGCAACAGCACCGCCGAGCAACACGACATCGTCCCAATTGACTGCATAGAACGACCCCATCGACCAGACGATTGCAGGTCGCGTGATCTCGATCGGAAATTTCACGGTCATGTAGGTCGAGCCGGCGTCAACCACTGCCCCAACCCCGATCCCGACGAGGATCAGGCGGTTCATGGAGATGCCGTTCTTCCAGGATAGCGAGTAGATCGTGAACGCGGTCAGGACAGCACCGAGGAACGCCGCCAGGGGTACGCCGACATCGCCGACCCCGATGATCATGACCACCAGCGCGAACAGCGTGGCGCCCGAGTCGATTCCGATGATGTCGGGAGAAACGAGCGGGTTCCGGGAGATACCCTGGAAGATCGCGCCGGACATCGCCAGCGCCGCGCCACAGAACACGGCGACCAGAATACGCGGCAGCCGCAGGGTCCGCACCACCATTTCGGTGTCATCCGTGCCGTTGCCGGCCAACGCCTTGACGACATCCGGAAACGGGATCGAGAACGCACCAAGGGTAATTGCCCAGATCATCAGCAGGGCCAGCACTGCCAGGGCGATCACTGAGAACGCAATGGCGCGCAGGTTGACGCGCACCGCAATGGACCCGAACCGAATGGTCCGGTGACCCGGTCGTGAAGTGAAGATGGTGGTTTCGGTAACTGCTGCCACGCTAGTCCGCCAACCTTGTCCGTCGAGCCAGCATCACGAGGAACGGCGCCCCAACCAGCGCGGTGACGATACCAACCTGGAGTTCCGAGGGTCGGGTGGCGATGCGACCGGCAACATCGGCCCCTGTGAGCAGGATCGCGCCGACCACGAGCGAATACACCAGCACCCACCGATTGTCCGGGCCAATCACGGCACGAACCATATGAGGCGTCGCCAGCCCGACAAACCCGATCGGACCCGCGACCGAAACGGATGCTCCGGTGATGAAAATCACCAGCAGCGAAGCGGTGACGCGTATCCGGGTCGTATTCATGCCGAGCGCGCGAGCGCTTTCGTCACCCATACTGAGAACATTGAGTTGGTGACCGAGGAGCAGGCAGGCGCCGGTACCCAGGAACAGGAACGGCGCGACTGCCCAAAGTGTGTCGAGCTCACGGCCTGCAACCGAACCCGCCAACCAGAACCTGACCCGATCCATCGTGTCTTCGTTCATGAGCAGAATCGTGCTGTTCCAGGCTCCGAGCATGGCGGAAACCACCACCCCTGCCAGGGCGAGCTTGACCGGGGAAGCGCCACCGTGACCCGCGCTCCCCACCATGAACACCAGGAGCGACGCCAGCAATGCGCCAGCGAACGACATCCAGACGTACTCGTTGGGATTGGACATACCGAGATATGTCACGGAAATTGCGACCGCCAGGCTCGCGCCCTGGCTGACACCCAGGATAGAAGGGTCCGCCAGAGGATTTCGCGTCACCGCCTGCATCACGGTGCCCGCGACGGCGAGTCCCGCCCCGACACTCAGGGCGATAAGCGTCCGCGGTACACGCAGTTCCCGGACGATGGTTTGCTCGTAGACATCGGGGTTGTAGTTGAAGATGGCGTCGACGGCATTCTTCGTTGAAATCGAGAGTGAGCCGAACCTCAGGCTCAGCAACGAGACGATCACCGCTGCAGCCAGCAGCAGGATCAGTCCTGCCAGCTTGCTCAGTCGAAGTTGCCACCAGCGGGTTCCACCGGCGGCAATCATCGGTTCGATGGCGTCAACGCGTGCCATGGCAGTCCTGCCGAGCGCTTCGCCGGTGGATGTGGATGTTTGGACTCACGGCGTCAGGTGGCCTTCTGAGCGCCATCGAGCACCGCGACCAGGTGCTCGATGGCATCGGACATACCCTGGTAACTCATGATGAAGTCCTGGTTCCACCCATAAACCTGACCTGCCTTCACAGCAGGATGCTGCGAGTAGACGGGATTCTCCTGCAATTCCGCCAATTGGAAGGAGCCCGGACGCTCAGAGGCCATGATGATGTCCGATGGATAGGTCAGCGCCTGTTCCAGGCTCAACTCCTGCCAGAATGTGCCCGGCGCGGTATCGGGGAGGATGGCGTTGACCCCACTCTCCAGGTAGAAGTTGAGATCGGCCCAGTAGGGTGGGTTCGCCACGACCAACCCTTCCGCCCCCGCGGAGAAGAACAGGACGGAGAGGTCGGAGCGTGTCGAGGCCGTGGCGGCCAGGTCCTCGATGGCGGTTTCAAAGCGGGAGTTGGCTTCCACGAGTTCTGGCGCGGTGAGATCGGCGCCCAGAGCCGACGCGAGTTCGGCGAACCGGCGGGTATTGACGTCTGCCCTGCCCACCGCCGAGATCGCGGCTATTGGGGCGATCTCCTGCACCTGGGGCAGGATGTCCGCATCGATGCTCCAGTAGTCCAGCGGATCGTCGGGTGCCCAGGTGATCGTCACGATCAGGTCAGGGTCGAAGGCGATCGCGGGTTCGAGCTGGAACGGCTCGGAAACGTTGCCGGTGGTCGTGACCTGGGATGGATCGACGTTGCCGCCGGCAACCCCGAAGGTGCCGTCCTCGTATACGTTCCAGCCGAAGACTCCCTGGGGACGAATCCCGAAGTCCCAGAGCGGAGCAGCCGCGTTGACATCCGCCAGAATTCTTGCGGGCAGCTCCGGAAGCTCCACGGTGACGCCGTGGTCGTCGGTGAAGCTCCAGCCTGCCGATGGCGACGACTCCTGGCTGGCTGCGCCAGGCGCTCCGCGTCCTGCCAGCAGCAGGCCGCCTGCTGCTGCCAACGTCAGGCAACGTCGATTGACCGTTCGTGAGCCAATACTCATCCCGAACTCCTCTGTTCGTGCATGCAGGCGGGTGCGATCCGACACGTCCGGAGAGCAAAACTCATTCCACGATGTCGCTGGATCCGGAGAGGACCTCCGAGAGATGGTCCATCGCTTCACGCATGCCCTGGTAACTCTGGATGAAGTCCTGGTTCCAGGGGTACACCTGACCCGCCTTCACGGCAGGATGAGCACTGAAGACCGGGTGGTCGACCAGGTCCGCCAACTGCCACGATCCCCCCCTGGTCGAGGTCATGATGATGTCGGCCGGGTACTTGAGACCTTGCTCGAGGCTGAGCGATTCCCAGTAGTCGCCGGGCGCTGCATCCGGAATCACTGCATTCACGCCCATTTCCATGTACATGCTGAGGTCTGGCCAGTCGGGAGGATTGGCCACATACATCGCCTCGGCGTCGATGCCGGCGAACAGGATGGTCAGGTTCGATGATGCCGCCGCGACGGTTTCGAGATTGGCCGTGGCTGCCAGGTACAATTCCCGCGCCTCAACCAATTCGGGGGTTTCGAGATCAGCGCCGAGTGCGGCTGCCAGTTCGGCGAAGCGCTCCGTATTGACCGCCGCATTGCCTGTTCCCGACATGGCGATGATCGGCGCGATCTCCCGAACCTGGTCGACCAACGCCGCGTCGATGCTCCAGTACTCGTCGGGGTCGTCGAGGACGAACGTGAGGGTTATGACAACGTCAGGATCGAATGCCACAAGCGGCTCGATCTTGATGGGTTCGGAAATGTCCCCAACAACTTCGACCATTGCCGGGTCGATGTTGCCACCGCCATCGCCGAAATCGCCGGATTCGCTCGCGTTCCACCCGAACACCGCCTGGGCCTGAACCCCGAAGTCCCAAAGGGGTGCCGCGGCGTTCACGTCGGCGGCAACACGTGCCGGCATCGCATCGAGCGAGACGGTCACACCCTTGTCGTCGGTGAAGCTCCAGCCCGATTCCGGTGTGGACTGGCGCGCCGCCGCGTGACCTGGCACAAGCAAGGTTGAACCGGATATCGCTGCACCAGCCAGAGCGGCGCGCCGGTTGAGTGCAATGGACAAAAGGGGCGAACGCGATGGAGGACATGCCATGGAATTCGAACTCCCGTGGAAAAGCCGACCAAAACAGTCGGTATTATCCACGGGAGCCAACCAGCCGTCAATGAACTGGACGCGATCAGGCAGATGTCAGGAAGTCGGTTACGATCCAGCCGGCGGTCGAATCCTCAAGCTGGATCGGCGCCCAGGTATAGCCATCGGCGTCCTGGGTATCGCCGGTGATGGTGACGACGGTTCCGCTGGCGAGCACCTGCACCACCTCGGCGCTGGTCGACGGTGCGGACCGCATGTTGACATTGTCCGTGTTGACCGTCGCCTGTTGGCCGCTGGTATCCGGTCCCTGGTTCGCCGGTTCGCCGCCACTTTCCACACTCGGCCGGGAGGCAGACACGAGCCGCCCGCGGATCAGGTCCCGGAACAGGTACTCGCCATTCTCGTAGTCAAACGTTCCGCCGCAGGTGATGAGTGAGATCGCCGCGTAATCGGTCTGCCCAACCAACTCCGGCGAGTTCAACTCTTCCGTGGTGACGGTCGCGAGCTCGATTTGCCGGACGTATTCGACTTCGTAGGTGTAGACCGTACCGCCCTTGCCCGTGACTTCGATCGGCGCTCCCTCAGTGAGGTCTGCGACATTCCGGAACACGGACGGTCCGACTCCCCAGTAGTCGACGTGTCCGGAGCCGAGCATGTTGCCAATTTCCCCGGCGCGGGCGCTCTGCTCGTACCAGGCCACCACCCAGGGTCCGGTCGGGTCGAGCATCTGGCCGTCGACGATTTGCTGCTTTTCTACTTCGGCGTCAACGTCAGCGTCCGGGATCCTGATCGCCACCGGAACCTGGCCGGGATCGCTCGCCAGATTGAGTCCAAGCGGACCGCCCTGGAGATCAGTGGCGCCATCACTCGCGCCCCACTCGGGAAGGTTCGAGGTGCTGATCGCACCCGCTTGACGGGCAACGCCCAATCCGGTGCCGATACCAGCCACCAGGCCAAGGAATCGTCTGCGTGATAGGTAGGCCATGAACTCCCTCTGGCAGTGTCGATGTACCGATTCTGTCGGATGTTGCTCGCTCGATACCAGGCGATTGATCCGTCACGAAGGCGAGTGCGGGCCTGTGGCGAGCCTGCGTATCGGATGCCACTCCTTGCGGCGGAAGCACGCCATTCGCGACTGTACCACGAGTCGCTAGCGGAACCGCCTGTGGATCCTGGTACTATCCTGAGCCCCCTGCTGCCGGTGGGACAATCCGGCGGTGGAACGAGAGAAAGGTCGCCGTCGCCAGGTGCCCAGCAGCGCAATCGGGAGCGCGGCGATCCCCATGGCGATGGCAGCATTCCGTCCGATCTCACCGGTGGTTCCGATGCCATCGTTCGGAATCGTTGTGCCTGTTCCCGTGACTGGCAACCCTTCAACCGGACCGCACTGGTAGATCACGACATCGGTATTGCCGCCGCCATTGACGATAACCCTGCTCTTTCCGTCGACGCGGTCAGCGACGGCACGGCACCAGGCTCCTTCGTTCTGGACCAGGGCGTAATAGCCGTCACTGAGTCCTGAAAAGACATGCACACCACGAGTATTCGGGGTTCCCGTCTGCGACGAGCCGGTTGCCGCCGAAGTCAGAGTGAACGACGCTCCCGAGGCGCCGGCCACGCATTCCTTGTCCCAGTCAACGATTTCCGAGCGATCCTTGTCGCACAGGTATTCGCGGATGGTGATTGACCCGGTGGGAGAAGGCGCTGGTTCGGTGCGGTCCTTCACGGCGAACCAGCTGCAGGCAATCGACTCGCCATCGACATCGACGAACGTTGTCCCGCCGTTCGACAGCGCTTTCTGGTAAGGATCGCCATCGTCGATCGTGCAGAACACCGCCAGGCTGGTGAGATTGGACGGAAGGGACGGCGTCATGGTCAGGTCGCCAGGCAGGAGGTCGTAGAACCTGACCGCGCCGTCGCCCGAGCTCCCCGTCTTTGCCGACAAAGGAGCCTCGTCCGGATGCCCGAGCCGGAAGGTTACGTCATTCACCTTCTCCGTGCAGTCGCCAGCAAGTGTGTCCAGCGTCGCTCCACCGTAGGTGCCGTTTGTGGTTGCGGGGCAGGCAAAGAGGGTTACCAGTATTTCCGCACGTTGCGGTTCCTCGGTTGGTGTAGGTGTTTGCCCTGACTGCTCATCCGGGATGAAATACCAGTCGCAGAGGACGTGCTGGTTTTCGCCGACGGTGACCGTCGCCGTCGCGCCGTCAAGGCTGAAATCGGCCGTGCTACCGTCGGGCTGGATCGTGCAGAAGAGCTTGACGGTACCGAAGTCGCCGGGAGGTCCTCCTCGCAAGGTGTAGGTATCCGGCGTGAGACTCGTGAAACTGACGATGCCTGGCCCTGGAACCTGGGTCACCTCGGTCGAACCGGACTGCGTGCCGGATTCGCCTTCCAGGGTAAAGTCGTATCCGTCGAGTCCGTTGCCGTGACAATCATCGAACAGGGTGCTGCCGTCGTAACCAGCCGGACATTGCGAGAGATGGACTTCGAGCGAACCGCCGGTCTCGTCGCCCCGCAGGTTGGTCGGGATCACGAACCACTGGCAGTCGATGGTTTCGGTTTGGAGATCGCTGAACGTGGTCACTCCCGTGCTGTCGAACTCCTTCTCGTAGCGATTTCCGCCGTCCGACGTGCAGAAGAGGCGCTCGCTGGCAGCTTCCAGGGGCACTGAACTGTAGAGGGTGTAGGTGCCGGGATTGAGATCCTCGAACTCCAGTGGAGTCGATCCGTCACTGACGCGGACGACCGAATCGCCACCCGGTAGTCCGAACGTGAACGAAATGCCCTCCGCAGACAGGCCGCAATCCGCAACGAGATCGTCGAACGCCACCGACACGAGATCGTCGGTGTAGTCAACCGGGCACACGGAAGGCGAGACGGTGATCCAGCCGAATTCTGCTCCGGGACGTCCGGCGCCGTCGTCAGGCTGCTCGGTGGGTTCAAGCGTCGGCTCTTCGGTGGGCTCCAGTGTTGGTTGTGCTGCCTGCTCGACGAGGAACCAGGAACAGGTACGCGCTACGGCTGTTTCGATTTCGAAATGCGCGACACCCTGCTCATCCATGTCGACAAGCGCAGCATCGCCATCGTCGATGCTGCAGAACAGGTACTCGTCAGCCTCAAGCGGAACGGCAGCGTAGAAATCGACCGGGTTGCCTGGCTGGAATGTGAACGACGTCTGGCCATCGCCATCGGTCGCCTGCACCAGTGACTCGTCGCCAGTGTTCAGGTGAAACTCAATGCCCGGGGACACGTCGGTGCAGGCGGACTGGAAGTCGCCGAATCCGGCGCCATCGGGATCGCCCAGCGCACCGGCTGGACACAGATAGGCGAACAGATCGAGCGTGGATTCACCCTCAACAGGCGCTTCGGTGGGCTCATCCGTCGCCGCAGGTTCCTCCGTGGCAGACGGTTCCTCGGTTGGCGCTTCCGTCGCCTCTGGCTGTTCGACGAGATACCACGAGCATGTCTGGTCGATCGCGGTGTCGTTGGCGAAGGTCGAAACGCCTTGCTCGTCGATCTCTATTTCCTGCGGCTCGCCCTGCCCTGTCGAGCAGAAGAGCCACTCTTCGGCCGCTAGCGGAACTCCCGACCAGAACCTGACCGAAGCGCCAGCCGCGAACTCGAAACGGGTACGGCCGGTGTCGTCGGTAGACTGGACGGTCTTGGTTCCGTTGCTTTCGGAGAGACTGAATTCCACAGCGACGGCAACGGTCGGACAGGCATCTTCGAAATCGACGAACGCGCGGTCACCGTTCTCCGGCAACGAGCCGGCGTCGCAGGTGAAGGCAAACAGATCGATCGAGGACTGGGGAACCTCGGTTGGGACGATATACAGGTCGCAGGCAACTGCCGTGGCGTCAGGGATACTGACAGTCGTCGTCAAGGCATCGTCAGGTGTCGGCGGGAGGGGGGTGCCGCCACCCGCGATACCACAGTAGATCGAGTACCGAACGCCGTCTTCCTGCGGCAAGCCTACCGTCACCTGGTAGTCCCCGGCTGGCAGATCCTGGAATGTAACCCGCCCGGGACCGGAGCCACTCACCTGTTGTGTCGAAGCAGTCAGGTCGACTGCCAGCGCCTGATCGACCGAGGTAATCTGTACTGGCACGTTCGGTACCCCGAAAGCGGTGCAGGTACCGAAAGGATCATTGGGATCGTAGTCGTTGGGACAGCGAACCACGTCGAATTCCAGCGATGATGTTCCATCCTGGGAGGCCACGGGAAGGCCATTGTTCGATGCTTCCGGAGATGCAGAGACATTGGTCGCCAACGCGGGAGCAAGCGACACGATGGCAAACAGGATGACCAGGAACCTGGACAATCCTGCGACACGACGTCGCCGCGTTCCGTTGCCTTCCGCCGCGCGAGTCACCCGAGACCTGCCCATCGTTCGTTGCCCCTCTCACCGCCTTGAACGTTTCGAACAGCGCGGTAGGGTGTAATCCCAACCACACGTTGTTTCGTATTGCCTTGCTTGTCCGAACGCATGTATCAGGGTGCCGGTTTCGCGTTCGACCAAATCATGTCCTGATACGATCCAGCAATCGCCCTGGACGTATCGAGCCCGAGCGTGGCGATCACCTGTTCGTGTTCGGCTCGTGCCGCCGCCTCGGACTGACCGGCGATCACGGTCTCAAGTTCCACGAATTGCCCCACCCCATGCACGGTGTCCAGATGCACCCGTGTGTTGCCGATGATGCCGACGGTGCGGTCCTTTTCCACCGTGCCGGCATCGGTATGTGTCGCCGCGAGTGCCTCCCGCAGCGCCTCGATGCTGGATAGCGTCACGGGAGCGACCACGTAGTCGCTCCAGCGGGAACCATGTTCCATCGGTCTGCGATAAGCGATCAGTTCGGCACGAGAAATTCCTGATCCAGAGTCGCCGATCTCTCGCAGCTTCAGCCGCCCCTGCGCGACCTCGTAATACCGATCCACCTGGATCATGGTCACCAATGGCTGGCATACCAGTTGGTCGAGTCGCGACGCGATTGCCACGTATTCGGCTGTTTCAACGCAGACCTTGATTTCCAGATTCCGCGATGGTCCACGCATCTGGCGCAACCTCCTGACGTGTACCCCTTCGGACACAAGGGTGATTCAGAGTACACTTTGACCAACGAGATGATGCCGCCCGTGGACGCTGGAGCGCCGGGTTGCAGTGGTTCCATGCTACCGGAGGAATCAAGGGATGCGGTTGTTGCCATGGGAGAGCAAGACCAGGCTGAAAAAGGCCATGGCGATCAAGCCACCGCCCGCCCCGGTGGGTTACAGGTTCACACTCAAGGGTTCGCCAAGGCATTATGACAATGTCAAGGCGATTGTCGAGGCGAATGGCACGGCGACGGTGTACTTCGGGGAAGCACTCGCATACGAGCGAGGCGCTGGTGTCGCATTATGGCGAATCCGGGCGACGGATTTCGATTGGCTGCCGAGCCTTTATGACTGGTGGGCTGAAATGGAACGGGTGGAGCCGATCCAGTTCACGTTCCATCTCTACCTGCCGGGAAACACCAGATATCCAGTCCTCGACCTGCGCGAGCATTCACCGGGCGATGTCAAGACCTACATCGCCGCGCACGCCCCGTGGGATGGGCGGCGACCGCAGCCCACCTCCGGCGAGCGATAGAGCGAGAGTGGGAAGATCAGTCCGCCGCGCGCGGTTCGGCAAGCCGTGCCCGGATCTCGTCCAACCGCTCGGGGTGCGACTTCCAGCATTGCACCAGATCCGGGGTTTCCAGGCAGTAGGCTGCTTCGGTTTCGCTGTGGATCGCCCATCCAAGTGAACATCGCGGTGCGTGATTGCCGCCGGTGAACGGCAGGCCAAGTTTGGTGCGCGTCATCATCGGGCATCCGAACACCGGCTCACCATTCTGCTGGTGTTCCGCCAGTTCGTACGTCGCCGGTGGTGCTGCTGCCGGCGTCACCGGGGCATTCGGTTTGAGGACCTCACCCTGAACCGGAAGGACCGGGCTTCGCCGTTGGGTCCGCCGGCGTCCCCGCCCCTGCTGTCCCCTGCCCGCCTGTGTGCTTTCTTGCGGCCCTGACTGGCGATTTGATCCTGATTCCCCGGCATGAAATCGAGAGCCGCCAGAACGAGATCCGCCACTCCCCTGCCGCGCATTGACCGGCGGCGATGCTGGGCTGACTCGGTCCTGACGCGGCACTGGCGGTTCGGCCTGTGTCGCGGCGCCAGCATCAGCCGTGACATTGCGGTTGACGTCTACGACGTCGGCTGGCTGTGCCGGGACCTCAGGTCGATCCCGATTCCGGCGTCGCCGGTCTCTCGGTCCACGGTTCCTGGTCATCGCGTATTTCTCCTCGTTGTCCCAATCGGGTTGCGAGCAAAGTCACCTGCCGGGAGGCACCTGCAAACAGGGCGCTCCCTCGTTGAAGGGTCCAGGTGACTCCTCGCTTGACGAACCGGCGGATGCTGGCGAGATCGTCGTCAACAATAGCTGGATCGAGACCGACCGAGCGGAAATGCCCGTCGGCCACTCCTGGTGGGCACAATCGCACCGCCAACTGCAAACCTGTCAGGACGACATAGAGGTCGTCGAGTTGCCCAGCGATGGGAATGATACCGGGTATGGCGTCAACCGGGGACACGAGATACGCACCCGCAGCCAGGAGAAGCCCCTTCGCCGCGAGTGGAACCTGATCGTCCACGGTCATCGACGCCACGACTTTCGCGTACCTCGGCAGCCGCCGGATGAGGTCCCAGACGGGACCGGTCACACCTGGCTCAACAGTTCCGCTGGCCGGGTTCTCCTGTTGTGCTCTACCTTCGTTCGACGATTGGACCATCGGAGCACCTCCAGATCGTACCTCCACATCACAGGTTGAACTCCGGACATGGTGACAGTTCAGGATGCAGGTTGCGAGGGGGTGGGATCTGGTTCTGGAAGGAATTGGGCGCACGGCGGCAGCGAACCGCAGTCGCGGATCGTCTCGATCCAACGGTAGCAGCTCACGGCATAACGTCATTTCCTCTGGCTCTGACTGATTGGTCACATGACCCATTTCCCCCGTGGGTCATGGTTCGCTGGAGCCAGTTGCAGGACCTGATGGCTGAGAACTCATGGGCCATACACCCCCTTGGTCACCAGGCATTGGCTTCCCTAGACTGGTGGGTGCGAGGGAACAGGTACCGCACTCAGGCATGGGCGTGAGTAGCGCACCCTCTCCAGGGACCAGGAGAATCCACATGGCGACAGCGGCATACGACCGTGGCACGACCTTGACGCCCCGACAGCGGGAAGTGCTCCGTCTGCAGGCTTATGGCATGAGCTATGAGGAAATTTCCGCCCAACTTGGACTGAGCGTCTGGACAGTCAAGAACCACCACAAGCAGGCTGTCCGATCGCTTCAGTTGTCGCTCACCATGTATCCAAGCGATCGCGTGCGAACGACTCTGGCCTGCTACATCATGGGCTTGCTGGACGGCGGCGTACCGCCGATCGATATCGTTCGGCGGTTGAAGGAGGCGCGGGAACTTCATCCCGTGATCGACACACAGGGTTCGGGGATGGATATCGACGCCCAGACAGTTGCCGATTGATACCCGTTAGCCACGCAATTGTCGCAGGACGAACAGTGCGTTGGCTGGCCGTTCCGCAATTCTTCTCGTGAAGTACGGATACCATTCGGTCCCGTATGGAACGTAGACACGCATGCGGTACCCGTCGTCAACCAGTGCTGATTGCTGGTCTCTTCGTACGCCGTACAGCATCTGGAACTCATACCGCTCAGGCGAGACCTGTCGAACACGTGCGTACTCGATCGCTGATCGGACGAGGTCGAGATCATGCGTGGCGATTGCTGGATAGTTCCCATCGCTCAGGAGGCGTTGAGCCAATCGGCCGAAGTTCGCGTCAATCTGCGATTTGTCCTGGATGGCGACTTCAGGGGGCTCGGCATAGGCTCCCTTTACCAATCGCACACGCGCCCCCAGTTCGATCGTGCGTTCGATGTCGGCCTCGGCTCGATGCAGGTATGCCTGGATCACGATTCCGACCTGCTTCGGGTACCTGGCGTAGAGGTGCTCGAAAACGCGCATCGTGACATCGGTGTAGGCGGAACCCTCCATGTCGATCCGGACAAATCCGTTGGCTTCCTGTGCCGACGCCAGGATCGACTTCATGTTTGACAGCGCGACATCTTCACCGAAATCGAGTCCCAGCATGGTCAATTTGACCGAGATGTTCGGGTCGAGTCCCTGCGCCTGCATCGCGAGCAGGATTGCCTGGTATGTCGAGACGGCTGATTCGGCCTGTTCGACCGATGTGACGTTTTCGCCAAGCAGGTCAAGAGTCGTGGTGATGCCTTCACCCTTGAATCCTTGCGCCGCGGTGAGTGCGCTGTCCAGCGACTCTCCAGCAACAAACCGTTCGACCAGGCGTCGCCTGACAGCCTCTGTGTGGAAGGCGCGGGAGACGGCCGGGTTATCGGCGACGGCAATGACCGATTTGCGCAGGACGCTCATGTGGTGCGGTTGCTCCCGGATCAGGCAGAAGGAATGACGAACCTTGCCCCCGGATTATCCCACTCACCAATGCAGCGCGCCCATGTATCCTGCCTTCAGGAATGGCCCGGAGTGAATAGTGCAGGACGCTTTTGGAAACTCGATGTGACAACCTGTTTGGAATGACGCCGGTACGCCAGGTGCGCGATGCCCTGTATGACAGGATTCCACTCACCGACGCGGATCTCGCCGTCATGGATTCACCTGCTTTCCTCAGGCTCGATGGCATCCAGCAACTCGGATTCGTCTCCCGGATTTGGCCTGGGGCGCGCCACTCCCGGTTCGCCCACTCGTTGGGCGTTATGCACCTGACGCGAATGGCTGTCTGTCAGCTTTGGCAGCAATTCGGCAACCACTGGTTCAGTGAACTCGATGCCAGAACCGCAATCGCTGCCGCCCTGCTGCATGATGTCGGTCACTATCCCTATTCCCATGCGATCGAGGAGCTCGGACCGCCCGTCCGTTCGCATGAAGCAGTTGGACGTACCCTGATCGAGGAGTCCGGGTTGTCATCGATTCTGGGTCAATTTTGGGGGGTTCGTCCAGTGTCGGTGGCGGCGATGATCCACGGCGACCTGGACGAACTGACTCCCGGACAGCAAGTCCTACGTGGACTGCTCTCCGGTACGCTCGATATGGACAAGCTCGACTATCTGCCGCGCGATGCCCAGGGGTGTTCCGTGCCCTATGGAGGCGTTGACACGAGCAGGTTGCTGGATTCGTTAACCATCGTGGATGTGCCGGAATCCGCGGGAGCCGCGCCTGGACCCACGCTCGCCATTACCCACAAGGGTGTCAGCCCGCTCCACTCGCTGATCAATGCCCGGCAGGAGATGTTTGACAACGTCTACTGGCACCATACCAATCGCGCCTGCATGGTGATGCTGTTACGCGCCGTGCAGGAATCTCTGATCGCCGGCGCTTTGTCAGCGGATTCCCTGACAGGTCATCACGACGCTTCGCTGATCTCACTCCTGGAGGAACGAACCCAGCCAGAGGCGACCAGGCGTCTTGCAGGCGATCTCGTGCAGCGGCGTATCCACAAACGTGCGGTGGAGGTCAGCGCTCGATCGTTTGAGCTCTACGCCCGTCTCGGCAATCTCTGGTACGACCCGAGGGCGCGCCGTGGTGTTGAGATCGAGCTGGCGCGCAGTCTCTCGGTATCCCTTGGTGAACCAGTTCCGGATACGGCTGTCCTCATCGACATCCCCAAGCCCGAGCGCTGGAAGACGGATGCATGGGTCGCGTTCGATCGTCCGCCCGTTGGCTTTCGCTCCCTCATGCCGTGGCGGGAGGTTGTCGGACTCGAGGACGCCGACTTCAAGCGGTACGAGGAACATCGTCGGCTGATACGCATCGTGACTGAAGAACAGTATCGCGAGACAGTGTCGGCGCGGTGGGAGCAGTTGCTCTATCCTCTGCTCGGTGGCGCGTTCTAGCAACCCTTCCGCCCCGCCACGCTGGCGGACACCACTCGTCGACCCGATGTACCCTCCGAAGTGACTGGACAGGTGTGCGCAATGAGCCTGAACGTAGCGCGGCGGCCAGCCCGCAAACGACAACCGGAAGAACGCGCTGGGCTGGATCAATCACCGGTCCCTGACGATACCCTGGGAGTCGTGGAATCTCGCGGCATTGAGCCCACGGAGCACGATCCTGGCGGCTGGCTGGCGATCCTGCTCATGGTGATGGCCATCGCCAGCGTCAGTTTCATCACCGTTCTCATCTGGATGGCGGCGTAGACCAGGGCATCCGATATCGCGGCCAAGCCGGGAGGAAACGAAACGGCGATCAGGATTTCCCGATCGCCGTTCCACCGCCTATCGCCGATCCGACCAGAACCATTCCGGATGAATGGTTGGGGAGCATCGTGGTCTTGGCAGAGCTTGTCGCTGCCTGATCTCGGCAAAAACAAGCCCTGCCGATCCCGGAAATCCCAGGAATACTCACCTGGATTCCGTATGGGTCGATGAACCACACTGGCTAGAAGAAGTACACCAGCTTGTCCCAGAACCAGTTCTGCACTCGATTCCAGAACCCCTCCGGCAATTCAGCCGGTTGGGCTCGCGCGAGAGCGTCATCAATGAGGATCTGCTCTGCCTGGTCAGCAACTGCCGGATCCTCGAACATGATGGCGATTTCGTTGTTGCGATATAGAGCCCATGAGTCGAAATTGATCGTACCGATGATGACACGGTCGTCGGCGACGATCACTTTGGAATGAATGATCGTCTCATGCTCGTAGATCTGGACGCCCGCGTCGAACAGGGCGGGGTAGTTATGTTCGGCGGCGTCCCGTGCCTGGGTCACGTTCGAGTTTCCCGGGAGCACAACCCGAACCGACACTCCGCGCTTTCCGGCGTCGATGATGCGGTCGATCATGTCCGGATCGGCGAGATACGGATTGAGGATGTCGAGCCGCTCCTGCGCCTGCTCGATCATCTCACCCATGGCTTGCGTACCCGGCACGAATCCGCCTGGCACATTGTGCAGAACGGTTGCCGGAATCGTACCCGGCACAGCCGGGGCAGTGAAGAATCGGTCGAGCCCATTGGCGGGAGTCGGCCCCCCCAAAGCGTGGAAACTCGTGAAAAATACCAGCTGCATCTGGCGCACGACATCGCCAGTCACTCGCACAAAGGCGTCGTGATAGCGGCCATCGTAGAAGTGATCCTCGAAGCCAGCACCGCCGATCCAGCCGATCTTCCCGTCGATCACAAGCATTTTCCGGTGATCGGCACTGCCCACTTCATCCTGCCAGGGGTCAATTCCACCCGAACCGAGGAGTCCGTCCCGGTCGAGTGGGAAGATGTCGTTGACAACGACTTCCACGCCCGCCGCAGTCAGTGCGTCGAAAATCGGTTGAGACTTGCCGTCCACCTTGGCGCCATAGCGGTCGACGATGACGCGGACTTCGACTCCTGCCGCCACTCGCTCGGAGAGGATCGAGACGAGGCGATCCGCCACCTGTCCCGGTGTGATGGTGAAGACAAGAATGTGGATGGACGATGTGGCAGCGGACATGTCATCCGCCATTCTCGGAAAGAATTGCGGGCCATCCGAGAAGAATTCGACGGAATCGGCAGTCGATGTCGCAAGAGGGATAGCGATATCGTTGATGGTGACGTCGTCCTGCCCCATGAACTCTTCGGTCACAGCCTGGGCCTGGGCGGCACTCACCGCGTCGGCTGGTGGTGGCCAATTGTCATGCTGCTCGATGCGGAGGACGAACCACCACGCCAGCAGGAGGATCACCAACAGCACGCGGAGGAACCACGACCAGCCACGTCGGAGCCACGTTCGCCAGCGAGGAGAGACTGCCGGCTTGGCGGGACTGTCGAGCCGGTTGCCAACAGAAGGGTTCGACTCGATTGCTGCCATCCATGCTCCGATTTCGCGCATCCGACCTGCGACAGATGACCGATGTTCCAACTATCGCACGAAACGAACCGAAACGACGTAGCCGTGACCACGGACATACCGTCATATCCGCCGTACTGCGCCACGCATTCCCGGTGTTGCCAGCAAGCCAGATGTCCATCGCCACAAAGTTCCCACCACGGTACATTGGCTTGCGTTGAACGCCCGTGGTGGTCCCCTGCTCGCGTCACCATGAAACAACGGCCACCTCAATCGGCCATATTCCGGCTGCGGTGCTTCCATCGCCGAGCACATGGCAGTCCGCGTGCTGCTGTCCTGGTCACCATAGATCAGATCGCGGGTGCCGGCATGAGTCCAATGGCGTATATCGGACGGCTGGTGTCAGCGAACATGATGTCATGGTGTGCGGGTTTTGCAGTGTGGAGCAGCCGGTAGCAGGTATCCCGTGTCGATGTCCGGCACAACAACGAAAGCCGGGTTGACTGCGGCGCTTGTTCGCGGCGGGATACGTCAGGATGCCCATGATGATGGTACATTCCTGCCAGTTTTGACAGTCGTACGATGCACTCACATGGTGTCAGATGGGAACTCGCCTGGTTTCGCACAGGACAAACTTGGGAGACGAGACCGCTCGCTGGGTACCGGGACTTGCCGTCGCACGGTCGTACCGGCGGGAGTGGTTGACTGGCGATCTGATTGCCGGGGTGGTGCTGGTGGCGATGCTCGTACCACAGGGCATCGCTTACTCGGAGTTGGCCGGTCTGCCACCAGTGCACGGCCTGTACGCAACCATGATCCCGTTGATCGTGTACGCGATTCTCGGTCCTTCGCGCATTCTCGTGCTCGGGCCGGACTCAGCGGTCGCTCCCGTCGTGGCGGCGGCGATCATTCCGATCGCCGGCGCCGACTCCTCGGAGCGGGTCGCGTTGGCCGGACTGGCAGCAATCCTGGTGGGGATCTTCTGCCTGGTCGGCGGCCTGGCTGGTCTGGGCTTTATCGCTGATCTCCTGTCCAGGCCAGTTCGTCTTGGATACCTGGCGGGTATCGCGGCGACTGTTATTGTCAGCCAGGTACCGGGCTTGCTCGGATTCTCTGTCGAAGGCGAAGATTTTCTCGGCAACCTCAAGGGACTGGTGCAGGGACTGGACGAAACGGATGCAGCGACCGCCACTGTTGGCATCGTCGCGCTGTTCGCCATCCTGGTGCTGCGAAGGGTCAACGCGAAGATTCCTTCCGCGCTGGTCGTCGTGATCCTTGGGACACTCGCCAACGTCTGGTTCAATCTCGATCTTGACTCGGTGGGAAGCCTTCCGGAGGGTCTTCCCGGTTTTGTCCTGCCAGCAATGGACGCGGGTGTAATTGGGGAACTGGCATTGCCGGCAATGGCAATCGCGTTGATCGCCTTCGCGGACACGACCGTCCTCTCCCGATCGTATGCCACCCGGGCCGGTGCCGAAGTCGATCAGAATCAGGAGTTGCGCGCGCTTGGCGGAGCAAACCTTCTTTCCGGATTTTTCCAGGGGTTTCCCATTTCCAGCAGCAGTTCCCGAACGCCGGTAGCGGAGGCGTCTGGCGCCCAGACCCAGCTGACGGGACTCATCAGCGCGGCGGGGCTGGCAATCGTCCTGGTGTTTGGAAGCGAGTTGTTTGTCAACCTTCCGACCGCCGTTCTGGCTGCCATCGTGATCGCCGCAGTCCTCGGGCTGATCGAAATCAAGGTCTTCCAGCGGCTTTGGCAGGTCTACCGTCCAGATTTCGGCCTGGCGGCCATCAGCCTGCTAGGGGTCGCCGTCTATGGCGTGCTCCAGGGGGTCCTGTTCGCAGTTGGTTTGTCGATCCTTGCATTCCTGTGGCGAGCCTGGCATCCCTACGCTGCGGTGCTCGGCCGGGCTGAAGGAGTCAAGGGTTACCACGACATCACGCGCTACTCCCGGGCCCGCCAGGTGCCCGGCCTGGTTCTGTTCCGTTTCGATGGGCCGCTGTTTTTCGCCAACGCGGGTGTATTCCGGACGCGCTTGCTGGCGGCGGTTCGTAAGGGCGAGCCGCCGATTCGCCGGGTGGTCGTGGCAGCTGAGCCGATTGCGAGTGTCGATTCCACGGCCGCCGATATGCTCGATGCACTTGCGGCGGAACTCAAGACGCAGCATATCGAATTGACCTTTGCAGAGATGAAGGACCCGGTAAAGGACGGCCTCCGGCAGTTCGGACTGGAGGATCGGATTGGCAAGGAGTACTTCTACCCAACCATTGGCGTAGCGGTACAGAGGTTCGTCGACGAGTTCGGAATCAGTTGGGTTGACTGGGAGGACGACCCTGGATACGCCTTCCCGGATGTCTCGCGCCAGCATCTTCCCGATCAATCTGGACCTCATCCAGGCTGAAGCCGACTCCCGTGCTCCATCAACGAGCCGCTCGTCCTCAACCCCCTGCCGGACCAGGCAACGACTCTCTCGTCCGGGCATCGCTTCGCTTTCGACGTACTGGAAGGGAGTCCACTCCGAGACAATTCGATTACCATTCGCGCGAAGGGCAATGACCGAAGTGCACTGGCGGTGCCGCTTGTCACCCGAGTGTCTGCGCTTCACGGCATTTGGTTTGGTTCAGCCTGAAAGGAGTTCGTATGACCTACGGACCAATTGAGTTTGTCGTCCTCAAGTTTCCCGGCAACCAGTTTTCGGGAGAAATCGTGCCAGCGCTGCAGGAGCTGATTGATACCGGTATCGTCCGGATCATCGACCTGCTCTTTGTCCTCAAGGACGGTGACGGCAACATCGCCGTGGTGGAAGTCGATGGCCTCGGCGATGCCGTTGCTGCGATTCTCACCCCTATCTCCCAGCACGAAGACGAACTGCTGTCGCAGGAGGATGGAGAGCGGTTCGGCGAACTGCTCGAGCCCAATTCGTCGGCCGCCCTGTTGTTGTTCGAGAACTCCTGGGCAGCGCGTTTCGTTCAGGCAGTTCTCAACGCGAACGGCGAGGTCCTGCTGAACGAGCGCATTCCGCGAGACGTGATCGACGCGGTTCTCGCCGAGGCGTCGGGAATCTAGTTCGGACTCAAGCGAGTTTCCGAGTCCAGGAGGAAGACAGTCATGATGCGACGACGTGGTGGCAGAGGAATTATCGGCACAATGGCGACAACGGCGGTTGTTGCGGGGACGGCCGGCGCCGTTCACCATCGCCAGGCGCAACGCTACCAGAACCAGGCGATGCAGCAGCAAGCCCAGGCTGATGCGGATCAGGCGGCATACCAGAGTCAGGCGGACATCGCCGACATGCAGGCTCAGTTGCAGGCGATGCAGGCCCAACAGGCCGCGGCGGCAGTTCCTGCTCCGGTCGCTGCTGCTCCAGCAGGGGGTGGATCGGATTTGATGGCCCAGTTGCAGCAACTTGCCGACATGCAGGCAGCAGGTATCCTGTCCGCCGAGCAATTCGAAGCCGCCAAGACGAAACTTCTGAGTTCGTAGCGAGGAAACGGTCACCGGGATCCGTAATAGCCGGACCTGGCTTGCCAAGTCTGTCACGCCGGACGATAAGGGGGTGCACGAAAATGCACCCCCTTCTCTGTTTCCTGTTTCGACGGTTACAGGCGGCTCACCAGGATTGGACAAAGACTGCCCGGGTGGCAGCATCAACCACGATCCTGCCGTCGGAGCGTGATTGTGTGTCCCGACCAGGAATGTCTTGTGACGACCCTGTCTTCCGAACTATCAGCCTGTCAGGGTTGTTGACCGTCACCTCAATGCCGGAAGAGCACGATGTTGATGATGTCGAGCCCGTTCAATACCGCTTCGGGACGAAACGGTACGGATAGTCAGGCTCTTCGTAGTCTCCAGGCGGATTGGGCTCCGGCAACTCGACCGATGGCCGGGCTATTTCCTCATACGGCACCATGCTGAGGAAATGGGCGATGCAATTGAGCCCTTTTCGACTCCGGTCGGTGACGGGAATGACATGCCACGGTGAGTCATCCGTATCCGTGTGCCGGAACATGTCGTCGCGAGCGCGGGAGTAGTCGTACCAGCGACGTCGAGCCTCCAGGTCCATCGGACTCAGCTTCCAGGTCTTGCGCCCGTCATGAATCCGGGCCTCAAGGCTCCGCCGCTGATTCTCCATGCTGGTTTCAAGCCAGTATTTGACGAGGATGATGCCGGAGTCCATCATCGCTCGCTCGACGCCGATCACATGATCGAAGAACTTCTGCACGTCGGACTCGGACGCGAACCCCATCACGCGCTCGACGCCGGCGCGGTTGTACCAACTGCGATCGAAAATCACCACCTCGCCTGCGGCGGGAAGATGCTCGATATACCGCTGGATGTACATCTGCGTCTTCTGACGCTCGGTCGGAGCCGGAAGCGCGACAACCCGGAAGACGCGCGGACTGACACGGGCAGTCAGGCGCTTGATGGTTCCGCCCTTCCCGGCAGTGTCGCGCCCTTCAAAGAGCACGCAGACTTTGGCGCCGGTCTCTTTCACCCAGTCCTGAAGCTTGACGAGCTCCACCTGAAGATCGTACAGCGCCTGCTTGGCTTCCGATTTGGAGAGCTTCGGCAGACCATCGGTGCCGAGTTCAACCTCGGTCTTCGATGACTTCTTGTCGTCAGACGCTTGGTCTTTTCCCATGGTGCATTCCTCGCATTCAGCTGTTGGCACGGCCAGATGCAGCGATTGTTTCAGAATCGCCACCCACTGGCAATGTGCCGGGAATCGAGCCTCGGCAGCGAACTCCATGATGATCAGGGCATGAGCGTTGATGGCGAGGGCCGCCGATGCCCTTGTTTCCTCGCCCTAGTCCTCCAGGCCGAAGTCCGCCCGCAACG
>CAZSUN010000005.1:0-85432 GCA_964610045.1 uncultured Sphaerobacteraceae bacterium | reverse complement strand
AGAGTCGCTATCTCCGGCAATTTTGACAACAGGCAGTCGCTCTCCTACCTGTTACGCGCCTTGACACGCACGCTCATTTCCGACAATATCAGTCGGATTTTGTCACTGGCAACGATCCTGGACGCGTTCATCTTGCCCTGGAGTAGAACCGAAATGTGGCAACCCTTGCTTTCCCGTCGTCAGGCGCTGCTTGGCGGCGCTTCACTGGCATTCGCGGCCAACGTCTCCGGAGCGCATGCCACACCGGTGGCCACGCCCGCCGCCGCATTCCCAAGGACGATCTCGCACGTGCTGGGCGATACCGTCGTTCCCGCGATTCCCCAGCGGGTCGTGGCAGTCAGCGATTTCATCGATCTGGACTACCTGCTGGCCCTCGACGCGCCGCCGGTGACCTACGGTTTCACCAATGCCTGGAACAGCGGTGCGATGCCATGGCAGGGTGCCGCGGCGGATATCCCATCGTTCGATGCATCCGTCGAACCGCAATTGGAGAAGATCATCGAAGCGCAACCCGACCTGATCGTTGCCATGCAGTCGGTGGAGGATATCTACGACCAGCTCAGCACGATCGCTCCAACCATCGTGCTCGGCTGGGACACCGAGATTCGTTCCGGCCTTCGCCTGGTCGCTGCCGCGCTCGGGCGCGACGACCAGGCCGAAGCACGACTGGCAGAAGTCGACACCCTGGTTGCAGCCGGACGCGATAACCTCGCACCGTACGCTGGCCGCGCGCTCATGGTTGGGTTCCAGTATGCGGACACCCTCTACATTTGGGGGCCGGAGGCAGCAGGGAGCAAGCTGTTCCTGGACTTGGGTCTGAACTTCGTCGGCAGCGAGGACCCATTCCTGACAGCCGCATCGCTCGAGCAATGGCACTTGCTGGACGATGCGGAAATCCTGCTCTCCATCGCATCCGATCCGGATGGCCTCGCCCAGCAGGAAGCCAGCCCGTTGTTCCGGGGATTGCCCGCAGTCCAGGCTGGGGGCTATGGCGTCCTGAGTGTGATCCTGGCGAGATCCCTGGGAGACGGACTCAGCCCGCTGAGCCTGCCGTGGGGATTGCCGCACTTCATCGAACTCATCGGGCAACTGGCCAACGGTCAGGGCACGGTACTCGAGTAGGCCACACCATCATTTGCCTGTACGGCCCGATACAGCGGGCTGGCCGGTACTCATACCGGTTCCGGGTGATTGCCAAACAACCTGAATAGACGCCACGGGCGGGCCGCGGCAGCCCGCCCGTTGGCTTTTCGTTCCACTGACCTGGTGCTGATCACTTCTCGTCGAGGTCGATCGCGATCGAGTTCATGCAGTAACGCAAACCACCCATGTCCCGTGGTCCATCTGGAAACACGTGTCCCAGGTGAGAGTGACAGCGGGAGCACCGCACTTCGGTGCGGACCATCCCGTGCGAGCGGTCGATGATTTCCTCAACCGAACCAGGGATCGCCTCCGCAAAAGACGGCCAGCCACAGCCGTGGTCGAACTTGGTCTCGCTGCCGAACAACGGGTTGCCGCAGGCGGCGCACCGGTAGGTCCCGTCGTCCCAAACACCGTTGTAATGACCGGTAAAGGGGCGTTCCGTGCCTGCCTGCCGCAGGACTCGGTACTGGTCTGAACCGAGTACCTGACGCCATTCTTCTTCCGTCGCCGGAATCGGTTTCAGGCCCGGATCCTCGGTGGTGGAGAGTGCCTTCTCGCTCATGACGTGGCTCCGATCGGGCGGGGCACCGCGCAGGTGACTCCTGTGCCTGCCAGGCCGCAATAACCATTTGGCACCTTGTGCAGGTACTGCTGATGATAGTCCTCGGCGTAGTAGAACGGTTCCTGGGCAACGATCTCGGTGGTGATCGCCGGATAGCCCGCCTTGCGCAACGAGTCGTTGTAGGTCGCCTTGGCCACCTCGGCAAGTTCCTGCTGCCGTTCATCGGTGTACTGGATCATCGACCGGTACTGCGTCCCGACGTCTCCTCCCTGGCGCATGCCTTGCGTCGGGTCGTGCGACTCGAAGAAGAGCTTCAGGAGCGATTCATAAGTCACCTTCGCCGGATCGAAGGCGACGAGTACGACTTCGGCGTGCCCGGTCTGCCCGGAACACACTTCCTCATAGGTGGGATGGGGGGTAAACCCACCGCTGTAGCCAACCGCAGTCGTGTAGACGCCCTCCGTCTGCCAGAACAGCCGCTCGGCGCCCCAGAAGCAGCCAAGTCCGAAAACGGCGGTTTCCATCCCGGCCGGAAACGGGGGCTGGTTCGATGTGCCGAGCACCGCGTGATGCTCCGGGATGTCGAAGCCTGGAGCCTGCCGTCCTGGAAGTGCCCTGTCGGGACTTGGCATCGTATCCCTGCGGCCAAGGAGTCGATCGAGAATCATTGGTACGTACCTCCACGGCCATGGTCGGTGGGACCCTCGTCCAAAGGTGACCATCGCCTGCTTCCATAGTACTTAACGAGGCAAGCGCTGCACCCGGATCACACTATCGAGCATGTGCAATCCGGCCTACGATCAGGTCATTTTGCCCTGCGTTGTGTATACAATCACTTGATTCGTGAGTCCGAGCCGCCTACAATACGTGCAAATGGCAGGCACCGTGTTTCCCCAATCCGAGGCAGTCGTGAACTGTCACCCTGTCCACAACCATGACGGTCGGTGGATTTCGGCCCAACGCTGGGGCGTTGGGCAACCATTGGTCCTGCCCAATTGATCTGTGCGGTCTTCCCGATGTCGTGAATCCGCAGGCAGGCGGCGCTTGATCGTTGCCGCGTCACGAACACGTCCGGCTGGTGCGCAGGGTCCCCGCGTTTCGACGCTGCGCGTATCTGTGGGTGGAGACGTCTGCATGATCGCGAATCTCATCGCCAAGGGCAAGGATCAGGGTTACCTCCTGTCAGACGACATCATCGACATGTTCCCGAATGCCGAGGAACAGATGGACACCCTGGAGGAGTTCTACTCCACACTGGTGGCCCAGGGTATCGAGGTGCTCGATCAAAAACCCGAAGTTCGTGAAAAGCGGGTCGTCGAACGACCCAGGGCACGCCACGAGCCAGCCCCGGTCGAAGATCCCCTCGCCTCCGGTGTCGGCGATTCGGTCCGGATGTACCTGCAGGAAATCGGCGAAACCGACCTGTTGACGATGCAGGAAGAAGTCTGGTTGGCGACCCGGATGGAACGCGGCAAGGCTGCCGACGCCCGCCTCAAGGAGGCCAGGCTCACTGCCTCGGAAGACTGTTGGTCGCTGGAAGCCGACAAGAAGGATGGCGACGCCGCTCGCGCCCACCTGATCCAGGCCAATCTCCGGCTCGTCGTCTCGGTTGCCAAGAAGTACAGCGGCCGTGGCCTCTCCTTCCTCGACCTGATCCAGGAAGGCAACATCGGCCTGATGAAGGCGACCGACAAGTTCGATTACCATCGCGGCTTCAAGTTCAGCACCTATGCCACCTGGTGGATTCGC
This sequence comes from uncultured Sphaerobacteraceae bacterium, assembly GCA_964610045.1. GTDB lineage: Bacteria > Chloroflexota > Chloroflexia > Thermomicrobiales > UBA6265 > JACCYX01. The sequence continues at coordinate 81,978 of CAZSUN010000005.1, read as the reverse complement.
CAGGCGATCACCCGCGCGATCTCCGACCAGAGCCGCACGATTCGCCTCCCGGTTCACGTCGGCGAAACGATCAACCGGGTCAAGAAGACCTCCCACCGCCTGCAGCAGATCCTCGAGCGCGAGCCCACCTACGCCGAGGTCGCCCGCGCGATGTCGGTAACCGACGACAAGGTGCGGCAGGTGCTCGATGTCGCCCGCCACCCGGTCTCGCTGGAAGCACCGGTCGGTTCCGAGGGAGATGCCTTCCTCGGTGACTTCATCGAGGATGAATCGATGCCGGCCCCGCTGGAACTCGCCTCCCAGCAACTGCTTCGTGCCCAGATCGGTGATGCGCTGGAGAAGTTGACCGATCGCGAACGCCGCATCATCGTGCTTCGCTACGGTCTGGACGACGGTCAGTTCCGCACGCTTGAGGAAGTTGGCCGCGACTTCGGCATCACCCGCGAGCGCATTCGCCAAATCGAGGCCAAGGCCCTGCGCAAGTTGCGCCAGCCGGCCACCAGCACCCGCCTCCAGGGCTATCTCGACTGACCCAGGCGTGCCTCATCATTGCGAAAGGCCGGGTGCGACAGCACCCGGCCTTTCGCGTGTCCCGTCACATTCACCTGCATGCCCGGGGCGGCCACGGAAGGCACGCACGCGTTCCTGCGCCCAAACGACGCCTTTCCTGTCATTCCAAGCTTGCGAGGAGTCTTCCGGCCGGGCGCCCGGTCGAACAGAAGCATCTTCTTGCAGAGGCGACCCTCCGTGGTCGCCCGCAGCGGCGGACCACACATTGTCCGCCCTACGACGATGATCCGCCACATGGCAAATGATTCAATACCAAACAGATTCCGACACGGTATCACTCGCCAGACTTTTCTCCGGATTATCGTACTACGGGATTACGTTACGGCGAAATACGAGTGAGACGTTGTGCCCGCCAAAGCCCATCGAGTTCGACATGACCGCATCGACGGTGACTTCGCGCGCATTTCCGGCGATGTAGTCCAGGTCGCACGCCGGATCCGGAGTCTCCAGATTGAGGGTTGCCGGCAGGAGTCCATCTTCCATCGCCTGGATGGAGATGACCGCTTCCAGCGCCCCGGCTGCCCCGAGAAGATGCCCCGTGCGCGATTTCGTCCCGCTGACCGGCGGCGAATCGCTACCGAACACCGCTTTCAGCGCGATCGTTTCATAAGCATCGTTCATCTCGGTCCCGGTCCCGTGAGCGTTCACGTACCCGATTTCGCACGGTGATAACCCGGCATCGCCCAGCGCCAGACGCATCGCCCGGGCAAGACCTTCAGCCTCCGGAGCGATCTGCACATCGTGAAATGCGTCTGCGGTCGCGCCATAACCCGCCAGCTCGGCGACGATCGTCGCTCCCCGGCTGACCGCCTGTTCCCACGCCTCCAGGACCAGAACCGCGCCGCCCTCGCCGAGCGCGCAACCATTCCGGTGGAGATCGAACGGCTTTACCGCGTGTCCCGGATCCTCGTTGCTGTGCGAGAGCGACCCCAACGCGTCAAACCCCGCCACCAACATGCCGACAACTGGCGCTTCCGAACCACCGCAGACCGCGGCATCGGCCCGGCCCTGCTGGATCATCCTGGCGGCTTCACCGATCGCGTTCGCGGCGCTGGTGAATGCCGCCGCATAGGAGAAGGCTGGTCCCTTCGCGCCAAGCTCGATCGCCAGCATACCCGGTGCCATATTCGGTATCACCATCGGCACGGAAAAAGGGCCAAGGCGGCGGGGCCCTCTGTTGATCAACGTCTCTACAGCCTGTTGGTATGTCTCCACACCGCCAAACGCCGTACCCAGGAGGACCGCAACCCGCTCCGGCAAGGCTGCCACCTCGAGGCCGGACATCTCGACTGCTTCCAGCGCTGCAACGGTCGAGAACTGGGTGAAGCGGTCCATGCGGCGGACCTGCTTGCGGTCGATCCGGTCCTCCGGCCGGAATTCGGACGCTTCCGCCGCGAATGTCACGTCGTACCCGGTGGTATCGAATCGCGTGATCGGGTTCAGTCCTCGGACGTTCGCCGCCATTGCGGCCCGGAGCGCTGCCGCGTTGGCTCCAAGCGCCGAGACCGCACCGTAGCCGGTAACCGCAACCCGCCTCCTCCCCTTGAGGTCGAGACTCACGATCGCTGATCCGGACGCGAAAAGATCAGGGACACATTATGTCCGCCAAAACCCATCGAGTTCGACATGGCATGCCGGATTTCACCAGGACGCGCGACGTTCGGGACGGTGTCGAGCGGACAATCGGGGTCCGGAGTCTCCTGGTTGATTGTCGGAGGCAGCACGCTCGCCTGCATGGCGGCAATCGTGATCAATGCTTCGAGCGAACCCGCGGCGCCGAGCAGGTGCCCGGTCATCGACTTTGTGGAGCTGATGGGCACGGTGCTGGCTCGGGTCCCGAACACGCGCTGCACGGCCTGGGTCTCCAGCTTTTCGTTGAGCTGCGTCGACGTCCCGTGCGCATTGATGTAGTCGATGTCGTCCGGATCCAGCCCGGCATCGGCGAGCGCGAGCGACATCGCGCGGGCAGCGCCCTCGCCGCCCGGCGCCGGTTGCACCATATGGTTCGCGTCGTCGGTCGTGGCGTACCCGGTGACCTCCGCCAGGATCGTCGCCCCCCGGTCGATCGCGTGCTGCCGCTCTTCGAGGATGAGGATCGCCGCACCCTCGGCAAGCACGAAGCCGTCGCGGTCGAGATCGAACGGACGACTCGCTTTCTCAGGTGCGTCGTTGCGGGTCGAGAGGGCGCCCATCGCATTGAAACCGCCGATGCCCATCCGGGTCACCGCCGCCTCGCCGCCACCGGCAACCATGGCATCGGCGTAGCCATTCCGGATCATCAGGGTGGCTTCGCCAAGCGAATGCGCCGAACTGGCGCACGCCGAAACAGTCGAGAAGTTTGGACCCTTTGCCCCGATATCGATCGAGACGTTGCCGGAGGCCATGTTTGACAGCATCATCGGGATGAAGAATGGGGACACGCGTTTGGGTCCGCTGGTCAGCAAGGTCTCGGTTCCGGCTTCCAGGGTTTCCATCCCACCCATGCCGGTGCCGCAAAGGACTCCGACACGTTCCGCAATAGATGGAATATCGAGCCCCGACTGGGCAACCGCTTCCCGGACCGCAGCAACAGACAGCTGGGCGTAGCGATCCATCCTCCGGCTTTCCTTGCGGCCAACCCGTTCGGCAGGGTCGAACCCCTTCACCTCTCCGGCGAATCGCGTTTCGAACCCTTCGGCATCGAACCTGGTAATCGGACCGATGCCGGATTTCCCGGCCGCCACCGATTGCCAGATTTCGGCTGCCGTATTTCCTACCGCACAGAGGCCACCCAATCCAGTGACGACGACGCGGCGTGTCCCATCGCGTTCAACTGACGCTGCCATGCCCGCTCCAATGGTGCGTTCCGGTCTGGACCTCGATGATCCCCGGTGACTGCCGGCGCCCGATTCGGCTATGCAATCCGCTGCGAGTGTACATGACCCGAAGGGGTTCGCCGCAGGGTCTGAGCGTTTGAATCGTCCGGATCGCCGTGCTACGATCACGGCTCGGCTGGGCCAGCGGTTGCCGGGTGCGTGATGTGGTCTTGAGCCAACTCTCACCGAACCGGGAGCTGCTCTGCCGCGGGATGTGTCCCGCGTGTGGTCCGCGGCACCCACCTGCGAAAGCAGGTTCAAGGTTCCCCATCGCATCCGGAATCGCGTGGTCCGGCCAATCCAACCCACATATTGCCCAACGACCAGGAGCCGGGAATCCGATGATTGCGATCGTGCTCGGTCCCGATGCGGCGCTTGCCCGGCATGCTGCCCGGGATCTCGTCCACAGCAGCGACCCCACCGGCGAGAACACGACTACCATCGACGGCAAATCCGTCTCGGTCAACGATGTCATGATGGCTGCGGCAAGTGTGGGATTCTTCAGCGCCGGGCGCACTATCGTTGTCGAGGACCTCATCGCTCGCCATGCCAAAGGCACCGGGAAGGGGATAGACGCTGGTTGGGAGGGTCTCCTCCGGAACGTGCCCGATTCCACCACCCTGGTATTGCTCGACGCGACGGTTGTCACCCTGCCTGCCGCGCTGAAGAAGTTCTTGCCGAACAACGCAACGGTCGTGTCAAGCGACCCACCACGCGGTCGCGACCTGATCGCCTGGATCCGGCACCGGGCGAAGGCGGAGGGCGGAGAAATTGACCCGCCAACCGCCACCCAGCTCGCGAACACTCTCTTCCCCGGCACCTGGGGCGAACGGAATCGCAACCCCGCCTTCGACCGGCCACCGGACATGGATGCCCTCGGGAACGAAATCGCGAAATTGGTCACGGCTTCCCTGCCCGGTCCGATCAGAAACGAGCATATCTCAGCGTTGACCGACGCCGGCGAAAATGACAATGTCTTCGCATTCATCGACGCCGCGATGGCCGGGAACATCGCCCGTGCGATTCCGTCGCTCGATTCGCTTCTCGCTGCCGGTGAAGACCCGCACCGCATCCTCGCCCAGTTCGCCGGGAGTGTCGAACTGGCCGCCGTCATGGAGCGGGCCAGTGGCCGCGACCCGGTTGCGGTCGGGAAGGATCTGAAGTTGTCCAACCCGGCCAGGATGTCGGCAATCTCCCGGAGCGTTCGAGGTATGCCACGCGGTTCGGCTGCGGCGGCGGCGAGGGTGCTCGAGGAAACCGATCGCGGGATCAAGACGGGTGTCCTTCGCGACCCGGTCGATGCCCTCTACCAGGCCGTCGCCCGGATCGCCACCCTGCGGTCGCAGGTCCTCAACGTGGGATGAGCATCACGTGGTCGGCGCCAGCGACAACGGGAGATGGATCCAGTCGTTCATCCAGCGTTGCCAGAATCACGTCCCGCCGGACAGCAAGCGCAACCAGGTAGACATCGGTCATCTGTTTGCTGGAGGTGAGCATCGAGAGATCGACGAGAGAGTCGTCGAGAACGGATGCCTCATCGGCGAGGAATCGGTGCTTCGAAAGCGTCATCAGGCTATGCATATTCCGGGCGATCTCGGGAATATCCAATCGGTCGGGGAATCGAAGTCCGCTCATGACCCTGAGCGTGCCGTTTTCCGTGATCGGACAGGTTCGCCAATCGTGCTGTCCAGCCGTGAAAAACCATGCAGATGCGCGATCGTGAAACTCGTGGCGATCGTACAGGAGCGCGATCAGGACATTGACGTCCAGGAGCCATGCCATTAAGGAGTCTCGTCCAGCAGATCGTTCACCAGGTCAAGGGTGACGATTGGGCCGTCCGGGCGACCTCTGAAGGGCTTAAATCCTTCGATGTACCTTGTCGGCTCCTGTTCCTGGCGAAATCCCCGGCGCGCAAGGATCGAGACGGCCTTGCCGAGGGTCGTATCCAGTTCCTCCGCCAGATCGCGTGCCACCACGTAAACATCGTCTTCGATCGTCAGGGTGGTTCTCATGGCATCCTTCCACCAGTATGCATCGGATGTTTAGCATCAAAATTATAGCATCAACTGCGATTCTCGCGAAAGTTGAAACACAGATCTCTGATCGTGAACGAGCGGAGCAAGCTCCGCAGCCCGACCGTGACCACAGGGTAGCGGTCAGAAGCACATCGCCCAGATTTGCGAATCGCTGTTGAGCCGGCAACTACGCAACAGCGCCGCTCCCCGTTTTTCACGTGGGAGCGGCGCTGATCGTCAAGTGCGGATTTGGCTGACGGAACTACGCGCTGAGGGCGTTGAACTTCTTCATGAGGCGCGACTTGCGTCGAGCCGCGTTGTTCGGGTGAATCACACCCTTGGAGGCAACACGGTCGAGCGTGCTGGTCGCCTGCAGGACAGCTTCCTCGGCGGCTACCTGGTCACCACTCGCGATCGCCAGTTCGGCCTTCTTGACGTAGGTCCGGGCGGCAGACCGGAATGGCCGGTTGCGCAGCCGGCGGCGCTCGGAAACCCGGATTCGCTTCTCAGCAGATTTGTTGTTGGCCAAGATAAACCTCGCTTGCCTGGTTGAGCGCGATCGTTGGCCTGACAGCGAACCGCGCTGGGATGTTCCACAATTGATGGCACACACAAAACTACCCGGATGCCGGGCAACCGCGGAATCATACCATGCGCCTCCTTTCGCCACCAGCCCCGGACGAACGGACGCGGGACCGTGGTTCTCATTCCACAGCCCCGCGTTCGTTTGGACATCGGTTCCATTCGGCTGTCCGATGTACCAGGGGATTCGGCAGCTGGCAGGCCCGTCGTAGCTTCCCCAGGACGGAGCGTGTCGCATCGTCCACTCCTGTGCAAACGCTGGTCACACCACGTGTACACATATGCGACAATGCAACTTCCGGGACCCGTTTCCAGTCGTGCGGCGCCATGAACCCAGGTGCTCGATGCCAGTCGACCGTACGCGCCAGAAGCTTGCGTTTGCCGAGTCTCATGCCGCTCATGGCAATGTGCGACGCGCCATGCGCGATGCCGAGGTCGCCAGCCCGACCACCGCCTATCGTTGGCTGGCCCTGATGCGCACGCACGGCCATCGCTGGACCGCAATCCCCTCGCCACGGCCTCGGGCTATCTCCCAGGAAATCGAGGACGCCGCGATCAGTCTGGCGGAAGCGCATCCACATTGGGGCAAGTCACGCATCGCCCGCGAATTGGCACGACTCATTGAAGGCGCAAGCATCAGCCCGAACGGCGTCCGGACGCTGCTCCTTGAGGCAGGGCTGTGGCATGACCAGCTGTCCGCCACCGGATCGGCGTTGCTCACACCCATAGACCACGACGAGTTGCTCCAGTCCATTCAGCGTGGACTGGCCCTCGACCTTTTTGGCCAGCCGTTGCCGGCTGTGCACGTCCTGAACGCCACCCTCTGGCAGATCGTCCTGGATAGCCCCGATGTAATGCTCCGGCTGCTTCAGGACGCGGCTTTGGGGTCGTGGTGCATGCGAGGCATCCTGCAACTCGGGCATGCGCTGATCGACTCCGGGCGTTGGCGGAGTGCTGCCATCCGGCTCACCTGGCTCGACCGCTGGCTCGGGTCCGATGAGTCGCGCCCATCCCGCGCCCAGCTGGCGTATGTCGACGTTGGACCCTGGCTCATGCACCTCCCCGGTCTGACCTGGCGGCGCCATGACTGGAAGGCGCTTGAGGTAACCCCGCCGGGCGTATTCGGGACGTACAGCCTCCATCACGATGACATCTGGCTGGAGACACAGCAGTATCTTGCGTTGATCGACCGTGCCCGTCCCGGCAGCGCCAGCATCGACCGGCTGGACAATGCGTTGCACGTACTGAGGCCCGGTCCTTCGCGCCCTGGAACCGAACGCAAACACCAACACTACCGTGCGATTCTCAGCCACGACCTGGCTGTCGCGCAGACGGCCGCCGGCTGGTGGACCCCCTCGATTCACGATCTCTTGTGCGAGGCAGGAGAGTGGTTCATGACCGAAGGAAACATGGGGATGGCCGGTTCCACGGCGGCGTACTCTGCCATGGCGTTGTTGAGCGAGTATCTCCGTTCGGAGGGGCGCCCACGCCATTTGGAAGACAGGATCCATGGCGCCGCACATCACGCCATCGAACTCGCCGCGCGAGATCCGACGATCGTATTGCGCACCAATGTCATGCTTTCGGCGACGCGCTCGCTCCTGATGACCCGTGCTCCGGAACCCGAAGACCTCGATCGGCTGCATTGGGTCGCCCGCGAAACGGTCGCGAGAAGCATCCATGGGCACGCCCGTTCGCTGCTCGGCGACCCACTCCTTCGTCCCCTGATCGGCGATGACGTACGGGACCTGGAAGCATTGCGCTAGCAAGACAGATGGAGTGCTGGCGCCGGCACCGGTGGTGACGAGACTTCGGCTAGAGCAGCCCTTTGTATGCCCCGCCGTCGACCTGCACGGTGGCGCCGGTCACATACGATGCGGCCGGGGAGGCGAAGAAGGTGACGACGCGGCCGAACTCCTCCGGATCACCATGCCGACCCAGCGGGATCGCGGCGCCCTCCCGCGCGATCACCTGGTCGATCTCTTCTCCGCTCCGTTCAGCTGTCGCGACGGCCATCGAACGGATGCGGTCGGTCAGGATCGAACCTGGGCAGATGTTGTTGACCCGAATGCGTTTCGGCGCGAGTTCGAGCGCCAGCGACCTCGCCAACCCAATCACCGCAGTGCGCGCCGTGTTGGAAAGCACAAGGTTTGGTATCGGTTGCTTCACGGATATCGACACGATGTTGGTGATGCTGCCTCCCCCCTGCGCTTCCAGGTGCGGGATGGCAGCCCTGGACATCCGCAATGTGCTCATCAGGTTGAGATTGACGGCGTCGAGCCATGGCGCATCGTCGGGAAAGTCGCCGAACGTCCCCGCTGGTGGGCCGCCGGCATTGCACACCAGGATGTCCAGCTTTCCGCGCTGCCGCACCGTTTCCTCAACCAGCGCAACGCAATCAGCGGAGTTTGCGAGATCGCCCGGTACTTCGATCACATCGCCGCCGGTTTCGGCCCGGATTTCGGCCGCCGTTGCCGTCAGTTCGTTGGCCTTCCGGCCATTGACAGTGACCAGCGCCCCCTCACGGGCGAGGCACATCGCGGTTGCCTTGCCGAGTCCCTTGCTCGAAGCGGCCACGATCGCGACCTTTCCCGACAGCCCCAAATCCATGCAAACCTCCTCGTTCCTGTGGTTTTGCCGCACCAGCCGGTTGGCGTATGGCGCGGCGAGCGCCCTATGCTTGTGCGGCGAATGACGCCCGGATCGACGGCGCCCATTCTCCACATCCCGCCACCGATCACAAGCAAGGGGCCAGTGTGAGCAGCGAGACGGCGCGGATCGAGACGGTGAAGCCACGCGGCAGATCGCGCCCCTCGGCACGGTCCCTGGCCAGCGTCTGGCAGTTCCCGCTGGTGGTCTGGGCGGTCCACTTCGTCCTCACCCAGGTGCCGGCCACGCTGGCCTACCACTTCGGGACCCTTCGCTCCGTTCGCATGGATCCACCTCGCTCCGGTCGCTATGTCCCGGACTATGGTCCTGAGTCCGGAGCCTATGGAGTCGTCCTCCCCCCGCTCGAAGGACTCGCCCACTGGCTGGTCGAACCCTTTCGCAGCTGGGACGGCACCTGGTACCACCTCGTGGCGACGGGCGGCTACGATCCCAATCTACCCGCCACCGCGGCTTTCTGGCCGCTGTATCCGTGGTTGATGCGCGTTGGGTCCGAAGTCACCGGCTGGTCACCCGAGACGATCGGGTATCTCATTTCGAACCTCGCCTTTGCCGGTGCGTTGTATTACGTCTACCGGCTTGTGATGCTCGATTTCGACGTCTCCATCGCCCGGCGAACACTCTGGGCACTGGCATTGTTCCCCACAGCATTCTTCTTCAACGCCATTTACACCGAGTCACTGTTCCTGCTCCTCATTGCCGCCGCCCTCTACTACGCTCGGCGTGGCGAGTGGCTCCTCGCGGGGCTGGTCGGACTCCTTGCGGCCCTCACCCGCTCCGCCGGCGTGATGATCCTTGCCCCCTTCGGCATTCTCTTCATCCAGCAATTCGGCTGGAACCTGCGTGCCTGGTTCCCGCGCGCGTTCGCCGCCGCCTTGCCCGCCCTCGGTCCGGTCATCTTTGGCTGGATCCTCCGCCGTTCCGGGCTCGACTACCTCGATTGGGCCGACCAGCAGTGGCAATGGAACCGGTTCTCCGCGAACCCGTGGCGAACGTTTGACTGCGCGGTCAATGGGTGCGTCGCGGAGGTTCGTTTCATTTCCGGCCAGAGTGGCCCAGCCACGGTCTATCCGACTGACTGGGGCTGGTTCGGATCTCTCTGGAACAACCTGAACTGGTCATTCTTTTCTTCGAGCGAGTTCCGCTACCGGTTCGGCGAAAGTCATGTCCTGGAGTTGCTCGTGTCCATCGCCGCGATCATGTTGGTCGTGGTCGCCGTGCGCATGGTGCCGTTGTACTACACCGCCCTCGTCATCCCGGCCCTGGTTGTCCCTCTCCTCACGCCAAGTTCGGTCAATCCGTTGATGAGTATGCCGCGGTTCGTCCTGCCACTGTTTCCCCTGTTCGTAATCATCGCCTTGCTGGTTCGGAACCGGTCGGTAGGCATCGCCCTGGCGAGCATCTCATCCGTCCTGCTCGTCCTGCTGACGATGCAGTTCGCATTGTGGTACTGGGTCTCCTGAACGCGTTCCCGTCTGCTGGTATGGGTACAATTCGGCAACAGTCCGCAGCATCGAGAGCCTGTTCTCGACCCTTGGGTCGCCCAGCGCCACGTTTCCCGCCAGCCTGGGCGCACGTCATTCCAACGGAGACAACATCGTGATCAGCACATCCGAACGGACCACCACGACCACCGCCACCATGACCGGTGGGCAGGCACTCGTCGCCTCGATCCTCGCACAGGACGTGGACACGATTTTCGCACTCCCCGGTGTCCAGCTCGACGGCGCGTTCGATGCCCTCTATGACGCGGTCGCCGATGGCCTGGTTCGGGTCATTCACCCACGTCACGAGCAGACCGCCGCCTACATGGCCGACGGGTACGCCCGGGTCACCGGCAAGATCGGCACCTGTTTCGTCGTACCCGGTCCAGGCCTGCTCAACGCATCGGCGGCACTTGCGACTGCCTACGCCTGCAACAGTCCGGTGCTCTGCGTGACCGGTCAGATCCAGTCCGACCTGATCGGTGTGGGCAGGGGACAACTCCACGAGATTCGCGACCAGGTCGAAATGATCCGGTCTGTCACCAAGTTCGCGGGCCGGGCCATGACTGCTGAGGCCGTGCCGGCGCTCGTCAACGACGCGGTCACGGCCATGTGGTCGGGGCGCGTTCGCCCGGTCGAGGTGGAAGTGCCGCCCGACATCCTGTTCTCCCGTGAAGAGGTGACGCTGCTTCCGGGCGTCAAACGTCCCGAGCGATCGGCAGGCGATCCCGATCGCATCGAGGAGGCAGCGCGCCTGCTCGGGAGCGCCACCAACCCGATGATCTTCGCTGGTGGTGGGGTTATTCGCTCTGGAGCCACGGCTGAACTTCTGGAACTGGCGGAACTGCTGCAGGCACCCGTGGTGATGTCCACCAATGGGAAGGGCGCGATTAGCGCGCGCCACTATCTGGCCCAGACGCCGACAGCTGTGCGCGAAATCATCCCAGATGCCGATGTCGTCCTGGTTGTCGGCACCCGCTTCGTAGAGGCGGCCACCCAGCCCTGGGGGGTGAAGGGCGATCGCACCATTATCCAGCTCGATATCGATGTCGAGGAAATCGGACGCAATCGCCCGGTCAGTCTTGGCATCGAGGCCGATGCGCAGGCAGGGTTGGCCGCTCTCGTGGAACGCGTGGCGGTTCACAACCGCTCCCGCCCGTCGCGCGAGAAGGAGTTCACAAGCCTTGCCGCCGCCGCCCGGGAGAAGGTCAACGCCATTCAACCGCAGTCTGCCTATGCCCTCGCCATCCGGGCCGAACTGCCTGACGATGGCATTTGCGTCGGGGAAATGACACAGGTCACCTACTGGTCCAGCCTCGGTTTCCCGGTGTATGAACCTGGCACCTATTTCACGCCCGGCTACCAGGGTACGCTTGGCTGGGGATTCCCGACCTCCCTTGGCGTAAAGGTGGGAGCGCCGGACAAGGTTGTGGTATCGGTCAACGGCGATGGCGGCTTCGGGTTTGCCCTCAACGAGCTTGCGACGCAGGCCCAGCACGGTATCGCCAGCATCACCCTGGTTTTCAACGATTCAGCCTACGGGAACGTGCGCCGGATCCAGAAGACGGAGTTCGACGGCCGGACAATCGCCTCGGATCTCGTGAACCCTGACTACCTGAAGCTTGCGGAAGCGTTTGGTGTGACCGGCCGGCGCGCCACCACGCCCGAAGCCTTGCGCACCCATCTTGCGGAGTCGATCAAGGCCAATGAACCGACACTGATCGAGATCCCCGTCGAAGCGATGCCCGATCCATGGCGCATCCTCCGCATTCGCTGATCCAGCCTCGAATAGGCGAGCGGCCAGCCATTCAATGTGGCTGGCCGCATGCAGATGGTTCCGAAGCTGGTATCCGGTCTATCCGGCGGCCTCGCTCGTCTCCGCGTCATCTGTCCCGAATATCCCGAGATCGAGCAACTGCCGGGTGATGAAGGCGTTGTTCGCCAGGATGAGCTTGATTGCGTAGGTGGAAGCTGCGCCGGCAGCAGCGAAACCTGGCGAATCGAGTTCCTCTTCCACCGTCTTGCCGGTGACGCCGGCGGCTTCTTCCGCTTCCTCGTGTAACAGATCCTTGAGGTACCCGTACAACTCGTCTTCACTCATGCCCAGGATATCCATCGCAATCATCACCTTTGTCGTTGGGATACGGTTGATCCATGGCACGGCAACGCACCGGAGGTCACTGTACCCCGGCAGTAACGGAGCGGCGAGGCTCGCGCCGCCAGCCCGGAAGGACATGCCTTCTCGACGTTGCGCCGGATACCGGGATTGCTATACTCATCATTGCCTGCGAGTTCGTCTTCGACGAGCGCCGTACGCGACGAAGCGGGCCCAGCGACCAGTTTCCACACAAGGCCCCATCCTTCCCCTGGGGAGAGGAGTGACGCGCATGGCATACGTCATCGCTCAACCATGTATCGGCACCAAGGACGCGTCCTGCGTCGAGGTTTGCCCGGTTGACTGCATCCATTCGGAAGACGATCAGGAACAGTATTTCATCAATCCGTCCGAATGCATCGATTGCGGCGTCTGCGCCGAGGTATGCCCGGTCGAGGCCATCTTCTTCGAGGACGACCTTCCAGAACAGTGGGCGGCCTTCAAGGCGAAGAACGCGAGCTTCTACAGCTAGCCAGCGCCTGCCGCTACCATGCAAGTGAAACGCGCCCTGGCTAATCAGCCAGGGCGCGTTTTCGTGTACCAACGATCGCGTTGCATCGCCTCGGCGTGATCGATAGCCTTGCTTCGGAGGGACGACCTGTGCCTCTCCCGAGGCGGAGCCGAAGGCAGCGAAGCAGGTCGCGTCCGGATTGGCATCGCGGGACAGGCCAGACACACCGTAGAGTGCAGCCGTCATGCGCCGCGGAATCACGGGACTGGGGTGCTGTCGGTGTCACCATCGTCTTCGCTGCTTCCCTCAACTGCCTCTACCGGAAGATCGGGAAGCGAATACCGGGTCGTCCAGACTGCATCGGCGTTGATGATGTAGATTGTGCCCGTCGATTCATCCACGATAACGTCCTGCACTCCGTCGAACGGCATCCGCACGTCCACGTCACCGGTAGTGAACCCGATCGGCAGCCGCAACTGGACGGCGTTTTGGCCATTGGTATCGAAGGCGACGATTCGCCCATCGTCGGTGTCTTCAACACTCACGACCTCGTAGAGGTACCCCGAACCTCCCGGGCCGGCCAGGGCGATCGCAACATCCGGCTCGATGTACGCCGGTTCGAGCACGTCGGACAGGTCACCGCGCAACATCACCTGAACCGTACCATCGTCAAGGAGCACGTAGATTTTGCCGTCGATGGCGATATCGGTTGCGTCGTTGATCCGGTCGCGGGCGCCGGTCAGGAGCCAGTCACGTGGGACCGCCACGTCTTCCGTCCCGACGACTGGAAACCGGTATATCTGGCGATACTCGGACTGCAACAGGTAGAGCGCGCCATCGAATGCGGCGACAGGCCCCGGGCTCCATTCCTGGTTGTTGATCCGGCCCAGTTCCACCGCCTGCCACTGTTGCGATTCGACTGGCAGCAGGAATACGGAATTGCCGTCAGTTGCATAGAGCCCGTAGACATCGAAGGCGACGCCCCAGAGACTGCCAACCGTGGTCGATCCTATCGTCGCCCCTTCCTCCAGAATGGTGACGAGTTCCGGTGTCTCGTTGGAGACACTGGGGCGATACTGGTACAGGCTGCCCGCGACGAAAAAGACACCGGCCGGAGTGGAAATTCCCTGCACTCGGGCCTCTCCAAACTCCTCAGGCAGGCTGCCGATTCGCTGGACATCACTTGTCCGCACCACATTGGTCACATCGTCCAGCAACTCGGTGACCACCACCTCCCGCTGGTCGAGCAGGTCGCCCGGAATGGACTGCGCGCGTGCGGAATCGATCTGGCCCAGAATCTCCGTCAGTTCCGCCGCCGCTTCTACCGGATCGTCTTCGTCTCGCGCCGCCACGATCGAGCGATCGATTTGCTCGATCGTCGTGTCGATATCAATGGCCGGCTCGGCATACCGCTCGCGGATCGACATCGCCCCGAGCACGAACCCGGCGATAGCCAGGAGCAGGAGCGGCCAAATCCAGGCGGCTCCGATGATGGGAAGTCGCGGCAGGTTATGTCGCCAACTTGTGTCGCCCATGTAGTGCGTTTGGCCGCGGAACAGGTCGACGCCATGCTTCGCCGGCACGCCGAGCTGGGTGTGCTCGGGGGGACGCCGCCACAACGACTGACGCGTTGCGCGAGGTTCGAACACCCGGTTGACGCGCTGGAGTGCCTGATTTGGCCGGGATGGTTGCTGTGGCGCGGGCGTGCTGTCCGGTGCAATCTCCGCCTGGTGCTCGTCCGGCGGTGGAATGATCTCGGGCTTTGGCTGCTTCTCCGCCGGCCGCATCACAGCGCGGAAGTGATGCCAGCGATCTCCGGTCCGTCGCTTCACATCGGCGAATGTCTGGATCTCGTGGCTGCTTGGGAGTGGCGGGAAGCTGACGACTGCCGCCGCGGCCGCATGCATGTCGCGGTCGATCGCGATCTCGCGGACGAAATCCAGGACCTGGTCGGGATCACGATGATGCAACTTCGCCAGGTCGTTGGCATCGAGTCCCGAACCCGCCAGTTCCTCGGCAATTGCCCGGCCCAGATCCTGGCTGGTCAGGATCAGGGTATCGCCAGGCCGCAGGTCGGTCTGGGCGATCAGGGGCGCGGTCCAACGCGCATATCCGAGTGGCTCGGCCTGATTGCCGGGAATGTCGCGAGGCTGGTAGACAGGGAACCAGGAGTCGAAGTCCGGGACGGTATAGATCAACCCGTCCTGGATCAGGACGAGCTGTCCTGGCGGAAGGTGCGCAATCGTCGCCTGCTGGTCGTCGAAGACCACCGCGGTCACCCCTACGAGCGGTGCCCGTTCCGGCCCGTTGAGCGCCTGATCCTTCCCCTGATTCGCGACGACGCCATTCGCCACCGCCAGCGCCCGCCCGAGCGCCTCATCCACTGGCATGTGCTGCCGCCGCCGGAGTTCGGCAATGATGACATCACGGATCCGGGTGGAAATCGTGAGCGCGTTCCAGGCGCTGCCGATCGGCTCGGCGGCGACGATGTAGCCCCGTCGCCCAGAGCCGGGATACCCGGCCAGGTCCACCGTAATCCACTGGCGCGCGTCAGCCGGCAGCCCGGCCACGACCGAGAATCCAACCGAGGTCGGGGCAGACAGTGTCATGGGATGTGCCAGCCGGAGCGCACGCACGGTTCAGCCGGCGGGTGGCCCCGTCGAGGCTGGTGGTCGATCCGCCTGTCCCTGTCTGTCACGAAATACACGAACCGGATTCCGATGCCTTGTCTGCCAGGTCGATGCGGGCGTTCGTTCGCCGCGCGTCGAGTATAGTCACCAACGAAAGGCCGGGTCGAAATCATCGACCCGGCCGTCATCGTATCTTGAAGGTTCAGGAGCGCGGTAAAGTGGCCGCGCGCCCTGCGGTCGGACCCTGTCTCGGCGCGATGGCCGCCGCAGACGGCACCCCGACTGACTTCGTCGCCGGTGCGGAAGCGGAACGTGTCTCCGGGCTGGTGCGCTCCCGCCGCCGGCTTGCGTCCTGCATGCTGCTCGTGCGGACGGTCATGAGCAGGCCTTCCGCCCGTTGCCGCAACTTCATCCCGATCGGTCCGAGATCCTCCGAGAGGCGAATGGCGTGTTCGAGGATGTGCGCACCATCCTCCTGCACCCCGAGGCTCAGGAGCCGGGCGCCGACGTTCACCAGCAGCATCGTCTCGCCGTAGAGGTCGCCGACTTCTCTGGCAACATCGAGTGCTTCCTCATAAGTGTCCATGGCGATCGGAAGACCGGCGGCATCCTGCGCTACCGCCAGGTGCTGCAGCGCCTGACCGTACAAGGGACGCTGGTTGGGAATCGTCTCTGCCAGAGCCGCGGCCTGTTCCAACGCTTCCAGGGCGGCATCGTCATCGCCCTGGCGTTGCGCGAGGCGAGCGAGCCGCCCGTAGATGCGCACCGCTGCCGCTCGCTGGTCGGTACTGGCCGCGAGTTGCAGCGCCTCGTCATAGAGCGCGATGGCGCCGGCCGGATCGTTTCCGTCCATCGCGATCACCCCAAGTGCTGACAATGCCTGGATCTCGGATTCCGTATCACCGCTGTGCCGGTAGAGGTCGAGTGCCGCGCGGTAGTCACGGGCGGCGAGTTCGGGCTGGCGGATCGAGCTGTGGATTTGCCCAAGCAGCGAGAGCGTGCCGGCCTGAAGGTCCACATCCTCTATGCGCTCGGCGGCGGTAATCGCCTGCCGCAGTGCCTTGATGGCATCCTCCGGCTGGTCGAACTTCCAGAGCGCCTCGCCGATGCTGGCCAGCCACTGGGCCTCGTGGGTGGTGTCACCACTGGCCCGCGAGAGGTCGAGCGCGAGCATCAGGTGGTTCAGCGCTTCCACTGGCATGTTCGATTGCGAATAGGTCACGCCGAGCCCACCGTAGGCTCGCTGTTCCAGGTTCTCGTCGCCAGTAGCTCGTGCGAATTCAAGACCGCGCTGGAAGGCAACGCGTGCCTGGTCGAGCCTGCCCAGGGAGAGCAACGTCGATCCGTGCTGGAGTGCTTCCTGGGCCGCTGCGGGCTGGTTTCCCTGACGCTCCTGCACGTTCACTCGCTCCGCCTCCAGGCTGGCGACCTCGTCCATGCGGCCGAGTTCGCGCTCCACATGCGCCAGGGCTTCCAGGCAGTGGTTTTCCAGCGCGAGATCGCCGATTCTCCGGGAGAGGTCGAGACCCTGTTCGTATCGGTCGATGGCCTGGTCCAGTTGCCCCAACCCGACCAGTGTCGACGCCAGGTTGGCCAGCATCCTGCTTTCGAGTGCGATATCGCCTGCGCGTCCGGCTGCTTCCACGGCGCGCTCCTGCAACGCAGCGAGCTCGGTGGGATCGAGCGTCGCCTTGCGAACATCGATCTCGCGCATCGTCGCGTGGGCGAGGCCGGTGGCATATCCGAGTCGCTCGCTCGCTCGCGCGGCCCGCTCGTAGAGTTCCTGCGCACCCTGTACGTCACTGTCGCGCCGGAGGATGTCGCCGAGCAGGATCGCCGAGTCGACCTCATCGTCGGTATCCATTTGCTCGGGTCCGAGATCGATCTGTTGCTGGAGCAGCACCCTCGCCCGTTCACCATCTCCAGCCGCCACCGCGCGCATGCCAAGCCTGGCGAGCGCCCTGCGGCCTCCCTGTACGTAGCCCACGCGCTGCGCCGCGCGGTAAGCATCGCGCAGTAGCTTCTCGCGTTCCCGTGCCGGGTCTTCAGTGGGCAACAACGTATCGAGTCGAAGGGCGGCGTCGACCGTTTGCCGGTCGAATCCCTTGGCGTGCGCGGCGGCATGGGTGAGCCGGGCAAGCACGGTGGCGAATTCCCGGTCCGACCCGATGCGTTCCACGATCAGATCGTCGAGGACGCGGAAGTCGTCGTCGGACAGGGCATCGAGCACGGCCGGATGCCGTACTTCGCTCACCGCGCCAGCGATCGAACGTCGCCTGCCAACCACTTCTCGCGAGATCTGGACCAGGACACTGCTCCCGCCGCGCCTGCCCTTGCCCGCCAATCGTTCCATCCAGCTACTCACCACGCACGCTCCTCTCGCATCGCCAATGCCAGCCCATCGAGGGTCACGTTGCCACCCGAGACGATCACGACCACCTTCTTGCCCTGCAACGAATCCCGTTTGCGATAGGCGCCAGCCAGGCCCGCGGCGCCAGCTCCTTCCGCAACCAGGCGTGTTGCTTCCAGAAGCGTCAACATCGACCGTTTCAGGTCGGAATCTGATACCACCATGATATCGTCAACCCGATCCCACAGAATTGCCGCCGGCAGGGAGAACGCCTGCCGGGTCGCCACACCCTCGGCGAACGTCGGCGCGGTCTCGTATTGCAGGAGGGTTCGCGCCCGCCACGAGTCGCGAACCACCGGCGCGAGTTCGGCCTGGACACCCGTCACCTCCAGATTCGGCTTGATGCCTTTTCCGGCGATCACTGCACCGCACAAACCGCTGCCGCCACCGATTGCGACGAACACCGCATCGGTATCTGGCGCCTGCTCCATGATCTCCAGGGTGTGCGTGGCGACACCCGCGATCAGGTCCGGCTCGTTCGCCGAGTGAATGAATACGGCGCCGGTGCGCTCGGCGTGGCGTTTCGATTCGTCCAGGCAATCGTCGAAGTCCCGCCCAAAGGCGATGACCTCGGCGCCCAATCGCTGCATCGAGGCCACTTTGAGCGGATTGGCTCCCTCCGGCACGAACACGGTAGCCCGGGAGCCAAACTCGCGCGCGGCATAAGCGATCGACTGGCCGTGGTTGCCTGTCGATGCTGCCACGACGCCCCTGGCGCGGGATTCATCGTCGAGTCGGCTCATGTAGTACAAGCCGCCTCGAACCTTGAACGCGCCGGTTGGCTGCACGTTTTCGCACTTGATGCGGAGATCGAAGCCAAGCCGCTCCGACAATGCCTCGGCGTGGAGCAGCGGTGTCGGTGCCAGGTGCTGCCGGATCACTGCGCGCGCCCGGAAAACATCCTCAAGGGTTGGCAACGGCCCATCCCACGGTGCGGCGGAATCAGTCGGAATTCTGGTGGTGGTTGGTCGGTGGTCGGTCAAAGGGTCCTTCCGCGTCGTCTGGGCCATTCGCGACGTGAGCAACACCGGCTCATCGTCACGAAATCTGGCATCATGAATCGGTCGCGGGGTGATGGTCTACGCCGTCGGGGTGGCGTTCGGTTGCGCCGCTCTGCCCGCAGGCAGGTTCCGGTGACGTCCGAACCATCGTGGGCGCAGTGTACCACCGTGCGATACGAGGAAAAACCTGTTCCCGATTGTCACAATCTGCAACCCGATGAACTGGAACCTTCTGAACTATCCACCAAACCTTGAAACCACTTATCCTTCTGATGTTGGAACCTCGACCGCAGGCCGGAGAACACGATGACGCCAGCAACCACCTTCGCGGAACGCATTGAGCGCCGGATGCAGTCCGCCGATACCCTCCTCTGCGTCGGGCTCGACCCTGTCCCCGCCAAAATCCCCGCCGTTGCCGGGGAGGGTCCGGCGGCTGTCGCCCGGTTCTGCCAGGACATCGTAGACGCGACGAAGGACTGGGTTGCCTGCTACAAGCCGAACCTCGCCTTCTTTACCCAACTCGGTCCCGCCGGGCTTCAGGTACTGTGGGATGTTCGCCAGGCGATCCCCCGCGAGATACCGGTCATCCTCGATTGCAAGGTTGGCGATGTCGGGGAAACCGCGCGCGCCTACGCCCGGGGTTGGTTCGACGAGTTCGATTTCGATGCGATCACGGTCAATCCCTACATGGGCGAGGACTCCCTGGAACCATTTCTTTCCCGTGACGGGCGCGGGGTGATCGTCATCTGCAAGACGAGCAATCCAGGAAGCGGCGATGTTCAGGATGTCCCGGTGGTTGGCGAAGATCACCTCTACCTGACCGTCGCCGACCGTTGCCGCGAGTGGGACGCCGCCTATCCGGCGTCGGTTGGTCTTGTGGTCGGCGCCACCTGGCCGGGAGAGCTTGCCTCGGTTCGGCAACGAGTCGGCAACCAGGCCATCTTGCTGCCCGGTGTCGGCGCGCAGGGCGGGGATCTTGCTGGTTCGCTTCGCGTTGGCTTGAACGAACGCGGTACGGGTCTGATCTGTTCCGCGTCACGCTCCATCCTCTTCGCCGGCAGCGGGAGTGACTACGCCATCGCCGCCGGACAAGCAGCCAGGTCGTTGCGCGATGAGATCAACCTGATCCGGGCCGGTGCGGTCGCCTGACCGCAGGCGTCCACAACCTCTCATCGCGACGTATGCTTCATGGTTGAGTTGGGACGTTCGTCTGGGGCGAACGGAGCGGCATGTGGGGAAGAGTCTTGCGGATGCGGTCGAAGCGACAGCGTGGACGCACGCGAATCATCACGGCTATGGCGCTGATCGGCATGTTGGCCACTATGATGCCTCCGATCTCATCGGCGGCCCAGACCGATCAGGACGGTCCGCTGAGCCGTAGCGCCCTTGCTGCCGAACTTGGCATCGATGAAATTCTGGTGCCGGTGGATTTCGGCCAGACGACGATGCAGGTCTACGTTCCGGAGACCCGTCACACCGTCTATGGCACGATGCTCGACTACTGGCGAGCGAATGGTGCGGATTCCGTCTATGGCAATCCGATCTCCGAAGTGTTCGTCGCTGCGAATGGCCTTTATAGCCAGGCGTTCGAACGCGGCATCTTCCAGTACAACCCGGATTGGACGCAGACCGACAACCCAACCGTGCGACTGA
This sequence comes from uncultured Sphaerobacteraceae bacterium, assembly GCA_964610045.1. Classification (GTDB taxonomy): domain Bacteria; phylum Chloroflexota; class Chloroflexia; order Thermomicrobiales; family UBA6265; genus JACCYX01. The sequence goes on along the minus strand of CAZSUN010000005.1, from coordinate 61,505 downwards.
TGCCGGCTGGCGAGCAGGACGTGCGTGACCGCCAAACCACGACCCGTGCTGACGGCCGGCGCGCCACCGGCGACCGCCGGACATCGGCCTGGACGCCGGGCGTCAACCAGGAAGCGCGCGCAGGCGAAGTCTGGAGCGGCGGCGGGCGCTTCAGCGATGCCACCGGGTTCTCGATCGCCGGCGAGTTCGGTGCCTGGTACGACAGCCACGAGGGCTGGTTCTACCTCGGAGCTCCAATCAGCGAGCCGGTCAACATGCGGGGCGTGACGGTGCAGTATTTCGAGAACAGCATCCTGATTTCGAACGGCAGCGAGATCTATCCTGCCCCCCTGCCTTCCGAGCATCCGGATCGGTATGGCTTCAGCACCGAACCGGTCTCACAGGGAGCACTTCCCGACTTCTCTGAAGCACTCTTTATCGACAGCCCCAATCCGTACGGCGTTGACGTGACGGCGATCTCCGGTCGCAAACACATCGAGGTCAGCATCAGCGAACAAAAACTGGTGGCATACCAGGGGGATCAGGTCATCCTCGAAACCCTGGTCAGCACCGGGGTCGATCCCAACAACACCGAGGTTGGCGCATTCCACGTTCGCATCAAGTTCCCCGTAAAGGACATGACCGGTGTCACCAATGGCGAAGGGGAAGTGACCGCCGTGGGCGATGCCACGCCGACCGACGGCGGCGGGACTGAATACCTGGTGCACGATGTCCCGGACGTGATGTTCATTAATTATCAGGCCGAGGCCCTGCACGGTGCGTACTGGCACAACAATTTCGGCCACAAGATGAGCCACGGCTGCATCAACCTGCCACTGGACGTTTCCGCGTTCCTGTATGACTGGGCGCCGCTTGGGACGGCCGTCACGGTTCGGGAGTGACGGTCCCCGGGATGCAGATCGTCGCTTTCGCCAACCAGAAAGGCGGGGTTGGCAAAACCACCACGACCGTCAACACCGGTGTCCTTCTCGCCAGGGACGGGATTCGCGTCTTGCTGGTTGACCTCGACCCCCAGGGCAACGCAACCTCGTCCCTAGGGGTCGACAAGCAGTCGCTGGATCACTCCACCTATGACGCCATCTTGAACCCGGAATCAACCGCTGGCGCTATCATTCCGGGCGTGCGCGAGCGGCTGGACCTGTTGCCGTCCACACCGGCGCTTGCCGCTGCCGAGGTTGACCTGGTCGGACTCGTCCAACGGGAACGGCAGCTGAAACGGGCACTCGCGTCGGTAGCCGACCGGTACGACCTGGCTATCATCGACTCGCCACCATCACTGGGATTGCTCACCGTCAACGGCCTGACCGCGGCCGATCATGTCGTGGTGCCGATCCAGTGCGAGTTCCTGGCACTCGAAGGCGTGAGTCAACTGATCACCACCATCGATCTCGTCCGACGTCAGCTGAACCCGAACCTCGACCTGCTCGGGGTGTTGATGACGATGTTCGATGCTCGTACCAACCTCTCGGCGATGGTGGTGGATGAGGTACGCCGGTTCTTTCCGGACCGCATCTTCGAAACGGTGATTCCACGATCGGTGCGGCTGGCCGAAGCGCCCAGCTACGGTCAGGCGATCGCCGAGTACGACCCCTCGTCCCGCGGTGGCGTCGCCTACGAGGCATTCACCAACGAGCTGGTACAACGGCTTGGCAGCCTGCGGTAGGATTGTCCTGTCAGGCGCCTCCCCTGCCGGCGCCGCAATTCCCGCCCCACCCATATCCAGGAGTCCAGGCGTCGCATGAGCATGACGATTCAACCTATCCCCGAAACCGCCGCCGACCCTGCCCTCAACGGCCATGTCGCATCTTCGATGCGGTCAGACAAGTTCGTCGGGCTTGGCCTCACCTTTGACGATGTCTACCTCCTGCCGGCCAGGTCCGATGTGCTGCCCCACCTGGTCGACACCAGCACTCGCATCGCCGGGGACATCCGCATCAACATCCCGCTCGTCTCCGCCGCCATGGATACGGTGACCGAGGCGCGGCTGGCGATTGCTCTTGCTCGCGAAGGCGGCATCGGCATCGTCCACCGCAATCTCGCGGTCGAAGAACAGGCCGCCGAAATCGACAAGGTCAAACGGTCCGAATCCGGCATGATCGTCGAGCCCGTCACACTCGGTCCCGAGCACCCGGTGAGCGATGCGCTGGCCGTGATGGAGCGGTATCACATCTCCGGTGTGCCGATTACCGACGAAGGCGGGAAGCTCGTCGGCATCCTGACCAATCGCGACCTCCGGTTCATCCAGGATGTGAACCAGCCGATCTTCCAGGTGATGACCAGCGAGCGCCTGGTCACCGCCCCCCAGGGCACGACACTGGACGAGGCGAGCGAGATCCTGCACCGCCACAAGGTTGAAAAGTTGCCGGTGGTGGATGAGAACGGCTACCTGACCGGTCTGATCACCGTTAAGGACATCCAAAAGAAGATCCAGTACCCGAATGCAACCAAGGACGAGCGGGGCCGCCTGCGCGTGGGCGCCGCCATCGGTGTCGGCAAGGACGCCGAGGAGCGCGCCGAGGCGCTGGTCGCCAGTGGGGTTGACCTGCTGATCGTGGACACCGCCCACGGCCACAACATCGGCGTGATCGATATGGTTCGCCGCATGAAGGCAGCTCACCCGATTCCCATTGTGGCAGGGAACATCGCCACTGGTGCCGCCGCCGGTGCCCTCATCGATGCCGGTGCTGACGCGGTGAAGGTTGGGGTGGGGCCAGGATCGATCTGCACCACTCGCGTCGTCTCCGGCACCGGCGTCCCGCAGGTGACCGCCATCAACGAGTGCGCGAAAGTCGCCGGTCCGCGTGGGGTGCCGGTGATCGCCGACGGCGGAATCCAGTACTCCGGCGACATCGCCAAGGCGATTGCCGCCGGCGCCGACTGCGTGATGCTTGGCAGTCTCTTTGCCGGCCTGGATGAAAGTCCCGGCGAAGTCATCATCTTCCAGGGCGAGCGCTTCAAGGAGTACCGCGGGATGGGCTCGCTCGGCGCTATGCGGGCGCGCTCGTACTCAAAGGACCGGTACTTCCAGGAAGACATCGGCAATGTCTCGAAACTGGTGCCGGAGGGCATCGAGGGCCGCGTCGCCTACAAGGGGCAACTCAGCCCACTGGTCTACCAGCTGGTCGGCGGCCTGCGTTCGGCGATGGGTTACGTGGGGGCTGCCACCATCACCGCGCTCAAGCACGATACGCAGTTCATACAGGTGACGGCCGCCGGACTTCGCGAGAGCCATCCACACGACGTCGTCGTTACCAAGGAAGCGCCCAACTACCGGGTCGGCGGGGTCAACTGATCCCGCGCTTTCTCACCGATTGTCATTCCGAGCAAAACACTGTCATTCCGAGCGAAGCGAGGAATCTTCCGGCGCAAGTCTCGACACCATCAATCAGGCGATGTGTAAAAGGAAAGGAGCCAGACTTGTCGTCCATTGATTTCAGTTCCGAATTCGGCCAGCGCGCGCTTGATCGCCTCGAATCCGAGCAGGTGATCTGGCTGACCACGACCGGCCCGAACGGTGCGCCGCAACCGAGCCCGGTCTGGTTCGTCTGGAAGGACGAATCCGTCCTCATTTTCAGCCAGCCGAACACACCGAAATTGCGCGGAATCGAGCGTAATCCACGCGTTTCCCTGAACTTCAACGCCACCCACAGCGGGAGCGATGTCGTGGTCCTCAACGGCACGGCGAAAGTCCTCGGAACCGAACCGTCGTCGGACACCGTACCCGAGTATCAGGCGAAATACGACACGTCGATTGCCGGTCTCGGCTACACCCCGGAACGCTTCGCCGCGGACTACTCGGTGGTGATCCAGGTCACTCCTGAGAAGCTGCGTGGCTTCTAGCGTCGCGCCGGAACGCACCACGTTCCGGCCTCCCAACGACGAGGCATCGTCCTGGCCCGCAATCCGTGCCTTGCCACGCATCGCCTTGTACGCCACATCGCAAATCCTCCTCTTCATGGCCTTGTTCCAGGCCTACAAAATGGTCCGGAAAACGTACATTACGCGTGCGGAGAGGGTCGCGTTCGACAACGCACTCGACCTGCTCAGCTTCCAGGGTAAACTCGGGCTCAATTTCGAACTCTCGTGGCAGAAGTGGGTCCTCGATCAGGGAAGCCTGATCAAGGTTTTCAACAATATCTACGCCTACTACATGTACGGGTTCTACGCCTGCGCCATCCTGCTTCTGGCCCTCAACCCGGCACGATACCGGTATCTCCGCCGCGTGTTCGTCATTTCGATGATCGTCGCGCTCCCCTGGTACGCGATTTACCCCCTTGCTCCTCCCCGGTTCATGTCGGATTACGGGTGGCCATTCGTCGACACCCTGGCTGTCTACGGGCCGAACTACTTCAGCGAGAGTGGCCTGGTATCCGCCAACAGGTTTGCCGCCATGCCGAGCATGCACTGTGGCTGGACCATGGTCGCCGGCATCATGGTGGCTGCTGCCCTCCCCTGGCCGTGGGTCGGCCGGGTGGTCGGCCTGTTCCTCACCCTGCTCCTGCCGGTGACCGTCATCGTGACCGGGAATCACTACTGGCTCGACGTGGTCGGTGGCTGGATCGTCATCGCCCTCTCGCTCGCGATCAACCGGCTCCTGCCATACCCGCTCCCCATCCGCTGGCCATGGCAACGAGCTGAAAAACCTGCCCACGCCCCGGCGGCGGCCCACCAATCGTAAGCAGGCACGGGGTATTGACTTCCGTCCAATCGGTCGCTAGGATGCAAATCGTCGAGTGTGACGCTCGGTTGGTTGAGTGCGGCCAGAACCGCGGGAACCAAACGTAATACGGTAACGTTGATACGGACAGGAAGGAGGTACGACGGCATGATCTTCGCGGCAAACATCCGGTATGCGGAAGCTGGACTGGTCTCCGATCCGTCCTTCAACCTGGTCTCGCATGGTAGGTGGCATCCGGCCGATTAGCCGGACGCACCGCCCATCGACAGACTCGGGTTGACTTCAACCCGGGTTTTTTGTTGCCTGTCGATCCCGAAGACGATTTCCAGTCCTTGTTCGATTCGATGCACGAGCATCGGGTCTGGTTAAGTGCGCCTCGTGCGCGGAAAGGTACCAGCGTGTTTCCATACAGCACCCCCATGCAGGCCGATATCGTGGCTCGCCAGCACGACGTCCACGATCGCTCGCCCAGCCGCCTGGACTACCAGCGGCAACACCTGGAGCGCAAGAAAATGCAATCCCCAGACCTGACGATGTTCTACATGACCGACCCCACGCTGGACACTCGGCTCGAACGGCGCCGTCTCATCGACGAGAGCAATGCCGGCCGGGTGACCCTGATCGCCCGCATTCGCAACACCTTCGCTCGCGCCCTGATCGCGACCGGTGAGCGGATCCGGCCGGAAGGCGATGTGTTCGAGCGGCCAGCAAATGCCTGACCGATCCGATCGCCCCTGGCAAAACGCACGTGAAAAAGCCCGGACGGCCAGCCCGTCCGGGCTTTTCTGATCTTCTGCCATCGCGCTTGCCCCGCACCGCACACCGGTGCCACACTGGTCACCGGCGTTCGTACAGTCTCTGGCCTGAACCGGAGCGATGAGCAGGACCTAACCACGACATGACCCGGATCATCGGTTTTTTCAACCAGAAGGGTGGCACGGCAAAAACCACCAGCACCCTCAATGTCGCCGCTGCCCTGGCGGAACGCGGGCACCGCGTCCTCGCCATCGATCTCGATCCGCAGGCATCGCTCTCGATGGCGACTGGCATCGATGTCGCCGCGATCGACCTCTCTGTCTATGATCTGCTGCTGGACGAGGAAATCGGTATCGCCGACCTTGCCCTACCGACCCGGATTCCGTACGTCGATATCCTTTCATCCCACCCGGATCTCGCGGCTGCCGAACTGGAATTGCTCAATGTGCTCGAACGCGAGCGGCAGCTCGACAATCGCCTGCGCCAGGCCGATCTGGCGGCTTACGATTACGTGCTTATCGATTCGCCGCCGGCCCTCAACATCATTTCTATCAACATTCTCGTCGCAGTTCACGAACTGGTGATCCCGATCGAGCCGCATCCCCTCTCCCTGATGGTGTTGCGGCGGTTGTTCGAGACCATCCGGCGCGTCCAGCGCCTGAATCCGGATCTGGTCGTGCTGGGGTTCCTGCCGACCAAGGTGCACCATTCCTCACGGCTGGCATCCGACATGCTCGCCTCGCTTGAGGAGCAGTTCCCGGATCTCGCCCTGCTGCCCGCGATCCCGCTCTCGGTTCGTGGCGCCGAGTCCACGGCGGAACGAACCAGTGTGCTCGCCTATATGCCGAAGTCGTCGGTTGCGGCTGCCTATCGTGATGTCGGAGCCTGGATCGAGGACAACGCGCCCGCACCTGCGGCGGTGCTGCAATGACTTCGGATGGACGCACTCGACGCCGGTTCACCGTCGATTCGCTCTTTGCCGATACCAGGCCACAGGCTGCTGGTACGCACGATCTCGCCGGTGCTCGCCTCATCGACCTCGCCCGTATTCATCCTGATCCTGCCCAGCCGCGCCGGAGTTTCGATCCAGACAGGTTGGAGGAACTGGCGGCAAGCGTTCGCCTCGACGGTATCCTGCAGCCGATCGCCGTCCGCTTCGATGCGGAGAACGACCGGTACGTCATCCTGCACGGTGAACGCCGCTGGCGAGCTGCCCGCATTGCCGGACTCTCCACCATGCCAGCCATCGTACGCGAGGTGCCGATCGAACGTCGTCTCGCGCAACAACTCATGGAGAACGTCCAGCGCGAGGACCTCAACGCGGTCGACCGTGCCGCTGCCCTGCGCGCCCTTCGCAGCCAACTGGGTGATCCTCCCTGGGAAGAGATCGCCGATGCCGTCGGCATCAAGCGGAGCCGGCTGTTTCAGCTGCTCGGCACGGGCAAACTCGGTGACGAGGCGCAGGAAGACATCCGCACTGGCCGCCTCAGTGAGAAACAAAGCCGTGCCCTCCAGGGGCTGCCGGAGATCAAGCAGGAAGTGTTGCGGGATCGCATTGTCGCTGGCAACCTCTCCGCCCAGGTAGCCATGCGCCTCGGACGTGCCTGGCGGGAAGCACCTGATGTTGAGGACGACAGCATCGATTCCGCTCGCGAGGCGCTGGCGGAACTCGCCGCGTTCGTGCTCGGGACCGACCAGGTGCAGGTCAGGCTCCAGACAGCCGCCCTTCTCGGGGCAACCCGTGCCGCCGCGACGGGAAGCGAGCGGGAACGCCGGGAGTTGAAGCACCTCGCCTCCACGCTGGACTCCGGGACTTTCAGGCCGGAACGCCTCGACAAGGACGTCAACCTGCTGGCCCGCACACTGGCAGTCCTTCCGGCGGATCAGGTCACCGCGAGCCGCGAGGACCTGGTCGCCCTCCATGACACCATCGAAGCGTTGCTGTCACAAACTCCCGAATAGGATCACTGTCCCACCTCAATCATGAAGGGGCATCCGGACGGTGGATTGCGGATGCATACGCCAGCGTGCACGATGGAGGCAGGACCCCGGCTTCGATCCTCATCTAGCCTCCGGAGTGATCCATGCCTCCACATTCCGTCATCCTGCCAGACGACCGTCGCTACTCCACTCTCGTTCGCGGCTTCAATCTCCGCTGGGTAGGCTCGCCTACTCGTGTTGTTGCCTGCAACACGCCGGGTGACGTTGTCACGGCGGTAACCCGAGCCCTGGCAGATGACCTCCGAATCACCGTTCGCGCCGGTGGACACTGCTACGAGGATTTCGTGTCCGGCAACGATGGTGGCGTCATCATCGATCTTTCGTCGCTGGATGATTGTGGCCGCGACCCGGACACTGGCTGGTACTTCATTGATGGCGGTGCCACCCTCTGGAATGCGTACCGCCGCCTCTACGTCGAACACGGGGTGACCCTGCCCGGCGGCTCCTGCGCCTCGGTGGGCGCGGGTGGACACCTCACCGGTGGCGGTTACGGCCTGCTTTCACGGTTGCACGGGCTGTCGAGCGACTGGCTGAGCGCCGTCGATGTGATCGTGGTCGATCCGGATGGTGCGGTCTCCTCCGTCCACGCCAGCGCCGATGACCCGGATCCGGATGTGCAGGCATTGTTCTGGGCACATCTGGGTGGCGGTGGCGGGAACTTCGGCATCGTGACGCGGTTCTGGTTCCGCGAGTTGCCGCCAGCGCCGCAGGTAGCCCACTTGCTGACTCTGGCCTGGGACTGGACCGGTCTCGATCAGGCGGCGTTCTCTCGTATCGTTGCCAACTACGGAGGCTTCTTCGCCGCCAACAGCGAGCCCGGGAGCCCGTACGCAGGCCTGTTCGCCCTGCTCCACCTGGCCCAGGAGGCGGCGGGCCAGGTCGTGATTGTCGCGCAGTATGTCGGTCCGCAACCTTCCCTGCTCTCGGCCTTCGCCTCCGAAATGACCGCGGGTTTGCCGGTTCCGGTCGCAAGCAGAACCGCCGTTGGGCACTACCACACCGTTGCGTCATCGACCGCCGTGCGGCAGTTGCCATGGTTGTACGCGACCCAAACCCTCAACGGCACCGGTCCGAATCAGCGCGGCAAGTACAAGTCTGCCTACATGCTGCAACCGTTCCCGGATGGTCAGATCGAGACCCTCTACAAACACCTGAAGTTCGCTGCACACCCGAATCCCCAGGCATTGCTCCAGGTCGACTCGTACGGTTGCCAGGTGAATGCGGTCGCTCCCGGCGCCACCGCGATACCCCAGCGCTCCTCGATCATGAAGCTGCAATACCAGACATACTGGACCAGCTCCAACGACGATCGGATCAACCTGGACTGGATCCGGCGGCTCTATCACGAGATGTACGGGGAAAGTGGACCGCTCCCGGATGATACGATGGATGGTTGTTACGTCAACTATCCGGATGTCGATCTCGGGAACTGGCAACTGCTCTACTACAAGGACAGCTATCCCCGGTTACAGGGCGTGAAGGCGCGTTGGGACCCCGGCAACATCTTCAACCACCGCCAATCAATCGAATTGCCCGACATTCCCCGCGCCAGGTAGGGGCCGACGGCTCGAGGAACGAGGGTCTGTCGGCTCGCGGAGGCTTGGGCTGACACACCCTCGGATTCCTGTCATTCCGAGCGTAGCGATGAATCTGTTCCGGACCAGCGCAATGGTCGCAAGATTCCTCGGCTTTGCCTCGGAATGACAATCTCTGGAATACGTCTCCAATGTCGGACACGGCTCGTGGGCGTCGCTGCAGTTAGCCGTTGGCGACCGCCGCCGCAACCGCATCGCCGAACGACGAAGTCGTGGCCGTACCGCCGATGTCCTGTGTCATCACCCCGGCGGTGATCGTGTCGTTCACTGCCTTTTCGATGGCCTCGGCCTCGGCCTCGAGCCCCAGTGACATCCGCAGCATCAGCGCCGCCGACAGGATCATCCCGGTCGGGTTGGCGCGTCCGGTCCCGGCGTGGCGCGGGGCGCTCCCGTGGATCGGCTCGTACATGCCGATCCGGCGCCCATGCCCGCCTGGCACGCCAACGCTCGCCGACGGCATCAGCCCAAGCGATCCGCCAAGAACCGATGCTTCGTCGGTGATGATGTCGCCGAAGGTGTTCTCCGTCACGATGACGTCGAACTCGGACGGCTGTTTGAGCAGGCGCATGGTCGTGACATCAACCAACATGTGGTCGAGTTCCACATCCGGGTACTCCGGCGCGATCTCGGTCACGATCGTCCGCCAGAGGCGTGAGGTGGAGAGCACGTTGGCCTTGTCGACGCTCGTCAGCTTCTTTCGCCGGGTACGCGCGAGGTCGAACGCAAGGCGTACCACCCGCTCGATTTCGAAGTCGCGGTACTGCATGGTGTCGACCGCGACCCGGCCCTGGTCGTCGGTCCACTGCTTCGACGGCTCGCCGAAGTACAGGCCGCCGGTCAGCTCGCGCACGACGATCAGGTCGACACCTCGGATGTACTCGGGCTTGAGCGGCGTCGAATCGACCAACTGCTCCATCACCGCCACCGGGCGCAGGTTGGCGAACAGGCCAAGCGACTTCCGCAATTTCAGCAGGCCCTGCTCCGGCCGTACCGTGGCGTTCGGATCGTCCCATTTCGGGCCGCCGACTGCGCCGAGCAGGACGCCGTCCGCCACCCGGGCGACCTCGACATCCTCATCCCGCACGCCGACTCCGTACTCGTCGATGGCGATGCCGCCGACGAGCATCTCGTCGTAGGTGAATGTGTGACCGAACCGGGCCGAAATCGCGTCGAGTACCTTGCGGGCTTCGACCGCGATGTCTGGACCGACGCCGTCACCGGCGAACTGGGCGATGCGGTAGGTGGTGCTGGAGGACGAGGTCATGTGGTGGTGGATCTCCCATGTGAATTCGTCAGTTTTTGCAATCGGTCGAGGCCAACACGGTGTCAGCCCGGAATTATCCCATTCCAACACACCGTCATGTTTCGCTTCGCTCAGGATGACGATGGGACAGTAAACGGTGCCGGGTTGTTGACGTGCGGCTTCCACGACGGACGCTGCGCCTCGAATGCATCGATGTCCGAGGCGTGGGTCAGGGTAAGGCCGATGTCATCGAGCCCGTTGACCAGCCGGTGTTGGGTGAAGTCGTCCATCGGGAACGTCGTCGTCAAACCGACTGCCGGGGCTGACACCGTCCGATTCTCGACATCGACGATCACTTCGAGAAAGGGATGTTCGGCCGCAGCCTCCATCAACTCAGCCCCGAAGTCATCCGGCACCACCACCGGCACCAGGCCGGCCTTGGTGGCGTTGTTGCGGAAGATGTCGCCGAATTTCGGCGAGATGACCGCCTTGAAGCCGTAATCCATCAATGCCCAGACCGCGTGCTCCCGCGACGACCCGGTGCCGAAGTTGGGCCCGGCAATCAGCACCGACCCGCCTTCGAACTCCGGCCGGTTGAGCACGAAGTTGGGATCGGACTCGCGCCAGGCGGCAAAGAGTCCCTCCCCGAATCCGGTGCGTTCGACCCGCTTGAGATAGACCGCCGGGATGATTTGGTCGGTATCGACGTCACTTCGTTCGAGCGGGACGATGCGTCCTTCGATGCGCTTGACTGGTTCCATTGACGCTCCAGGTTGAAGGTGAACACGATTGCGGGAGGACACACGCGGCGCAGCGACCATACGGACATGGTGGTTGATTGTGCGCCGCTGGTCCTCCCCTACGAAGGTCGTAATTTCAGGCGAGATCGGCGGGTGTCGTGAACGTGCCGGCGATCGCGGTCGCGGCGGCAACCTGGGGCGAGACCAGGTGCGTCCGTCCGCCCTTGCCCTGCCGCCCCTCGAAGTTCCGGTTGCTGGTCGAGGCGCAGCGCTCACCGGGGCTCAACTGGTCGGGATTCATTCCGAGGCACATCGAGCATCCGGCCGATCGCCACTCAAACCCGGCATCGCGGAAGACGCGATCCAGCCCCTCGGCTTCGGCCTGCGCCTTCACCCGCATCGAACCTGGCACCACCATCCCGCGCACAGTGGGAGCGATACGACGGCCTTCGATGATCCTGGCAGCAGAACGCAAATCCTCGATCCGGCTGTTGGTGCAGGAGCCAATGAAGACGGTATCCACCCTGATCTCGCGGATCGGGGTGCCCGATTCGAGCGCCATGTACTTCAGCGCCCTGGCCGCGGCGTCGCGATCGTTGGGCGTGCCGAACTCGGACGGATCGGGCACCCTGCTGTCGATGGAGATGACCTGGCCGGGGTTGGTCCCCCAGGAAACGAACGGCGTGAGGGTCGTGCCATCGATGATGACTTCGCTGTCGAACTCGGCGCCCTCGTCCGTCGGCAAGGAGCGCCAGTAGTCGAGAGCATGCTCCCAGTCCGCCCCCTTCGGCGTGAACTCTCGCCCTTCCATGTAGCTGAAGGTCGTGTTGTCGGGGGCAATCATCCCCGCCTTGGCCCCGCCCTCGATCGACATGTTGCAGATCGTCATTCGCCCTTCCATCGAGAGCGCGCGAATGGCCGAACCCCGGTACTCCACGATCGACCCCTGGCCGCCGCCGGTGCCGATCCTGCCAATGATCGCGAGGATGATGTCCTTGGCGGTGACGCCATCGCGCAGGTTGCCATCGACCGTGATCGCCATCGACTTCGGCTTCATCTGTGGCAGGGTCTGCGTGGCGAGGACGTGCTCGACCTCGCTGGTACCAATCCCGAACGCGAGCGCGCCGAATGCGCCGTGTGTCGACGTATGGCTGTCGCCGCAGACGATCGTCATGCCCGGCTGCGTCAGCCCAAACTCTGGCCCGATGACGTGGACGATCCCCTGGCCGGGGTCGCCCATCGGATGCAGGCGGACGCCGAACTCCCGGCAGTTCTCGGAGAGCTTGCGGACCTGGGTGGCCGAGATCGGATCGGCGATCGGCAGGCCGATGTCGATGGTCGGCACATTGTGATCCGCCGTGGCGATCGTCAGGTCGGGCCGCCGGACCGGGCGACCAGCCATCCTGAGCCCGTCGAACGCCTGCGGCGAGGTCACTTCGTGGACGAGGTGCAGGTCGATATAGAGGAGATCAGGTTCGCCGGCGACCGATCGCACAACATGGTCGTCCCACAGCTTGTCCGACAGGGTTCTTGGCGCAGACACGGGTGTAGCCTCCGGATGGGTGAAACGCGCAGCGCCGGATTTCATCCGGCACTGCGTACATCATGATGATCCTGGTTTTCGGCCGCCGAAGACGGCCAGTTCGAACGCCTTGAAGCTGCAATCGACATCGACAAAGCCGATCTCGCGCAGCCAGCCACACTGGTCCTCGACCGGGGCGAGGATGTTGGTTTCGGCATCCTGCCGGTCCCGGAACGCGCGCTCGGTTTCCTCGATCGTCTCGCGGGATTCGCTCAGTGCGTTGATACCCTCGATGAAAACCCGTTCGAACGCGTACTGGTATTGGGCGTTCGGCGACTGAACATGCTCGATGTTGATGAAGAACCCACCTGGCCGGAGCAGATCCAGGATTTCGCGATAGAGCGATCTCTTGCGCTCGTGCGGCAGGTGATGGATGGCGAAGCGGGAGATGACGAGATCGAACCCCGGTCTCACCTGCCCGATCCACTCCGAGCCGAGCAGATCGCCGTGAACGATGTCGATCGCGACCGGCGCGCTATGGAAACGCGCGCAGGCGGCGTCCAGCATCGGCTCCGAGAAGTCGACCAGGACGCCACGCTCGACCGGGAAGCGGTCGACCATCGCCTGCGTGGCGATCCCGTCGCCGCAGCCGAGATCAAGCAGCGATCGTACCTCGACGCCGTGCGCTTCCAGCACCCGCCGCGTGATGTCGAAATGAACTTCCGCGAACGGCACTGCCTGGCGCGATCGATGATAGTTCGCCGTCGTCGCGGCAGCCTGCCAGATGACGTCCTTCCGGTTCGCTGGAGAGCTTGTGACCATGGTGGCTAGCTCCAACGCGACGTGGACGAACCCATCAGCACGGTGTCAGGGCGGCGCTGTGCCACCTGGCTGAGTGCGGCCAGATAGGCCCGGGCGCTGGCCTCCACGATATCCGTCGCCAGTCCATGACCGGTGTAGATGTCCCCATCGACACGAATCCGGACGTGGACCTGTCCCTGGGCATCCTCGCCGGGCGTCACCGCCTCGACATGGTAGTAGGTGAGTTCGTTCTCGGTCTTGACCACCGAATCAATCGCCTGGAAGAGGGCGTTGACCGGGCCGTTGCCGTCCGCATCCCCGGCGAACTCCTCGCCGTCGCGTTCGATTACGACGCTGGCGGTCGCCGCGCCGCCGCTGCCGATACTGGCGTTCCAGCGCACCAGGTGGAGGGTGCTGCCAGCCTCGGCAAGCTCGTCAGAGACCAGGGCGGTGATATCCGCCCCGGTCACGTTCTTTTTGCGGTCGGCCAGTTCCAGGAACCGCTGGTAGACAACATCGATCTGGTCGTCGGGCACTTTCAGGCCCAGGTCCGAGAGGGCGTTTCGGAATCCCGCACGGCCGGAATGCTTGCCGAGCACCAGCTTGGTGCCTTCCCAGCCGACATCTTCGGGATTCATGATCTCGTAGGTGTCCCGGTTCTTGAGCATGCCGTCCTGGTGGATGCCGGCCTCGTGAGCGAAGGCGTTCGCCCCGACGATGGCCTTGTTCACCTGCACCGCAACGCCTGTCAGCGAACTGACCAGTCGGCTGGTCGGCACCAGGCGGTTCTTGATGACCCGGGTCTGCACGCCGCCGAACTGTTCGGTGCGAGTCGCCAGCGCCATCACGACTTCTTCGAGCGACGTGTTACCAGCCCGCTCGCCGATGCCGTTCATGGTCACTTCGACCTGGCGGGCGCCAGCGCCCACTGCCGCCAGCGTGTTCGCGGTGCCAAGGCCGAGGTCATCATGACAATGCACCGAGATGATGCAATCCTCGATGCCTTCGACGTTGGCTCGCAGGTGCTCGATCAGGCGAATGAACTCGCCAGGAGTCGTGTACCCAACCGTGTCGGGCACGTTCAGGGTTGTTGCCCCGGCCTTGATCGCCGTGCCGAACACCTGGACGAGGTAGTCGTGATCTGACCGGGTCGCATCCTCGCAGGAGAATTCGACGTCGCTGACGAATGACCGCGCGAGCTTTACCGACTCCGCCACCCGTTCCAGCACCTGCTCGCGGGTCATCCGGAGTTTGTACTGGAGATGGATGTCCGACGTGGCGATGAAGGTGTGGATGCGCGCCTGGTCCGCGCCACGCACCGCCTGGGCTGCTCGCTCGATGTCGTTGGTGTTGGCGCGGGCAAGCCCGGCCACCGTCACACCCTTCGCCCGGGCGGCAATCGCCCGGACCGCCTCGAAGTCGCCCGGCGATGCGGCCGGGAACCCGGCCTCGATCACGTCGACGTTGAGCGCCACAAGGGCGTCGGCAACTTCGAGCTTCTCGTCGGCGGTCAGCGTGGCGCCCGGCGATTGCTCGCCGTCACGCAGGGTCGTGTCGAAGACGATCACGCGGTCCTGCACCGCCGCTACGTCACTCTCCCGGTCAGACATGGAAATCCTGCTTTCGTGGTGTCGGTCAGGACCGGTTGGCAGCGGCCTGGTCGCGAGCGGCCTTGCCGCTCTTGAGCCAGGGCATCATGCCGCGCAGTTCGGACCCGACCTGTTCGATGCCGTGGACAGTAGCCGCCTCGCGCTGGGCCAGGAATTTCTTGCGGCCGGACGCATTCTCCTCGATCCAGTCGTTGGCGAACGAGCCATCCTGGATCCGGGCGAGAATCTGGCGCATCGCGGCGCGCGAGTCTTCGGTAATCACCTGTGGGCCGGCGTAGTAGTCGCCCCATTCGGCGGTATCGGAGACAACCTGGCGCATGTGGGTGAGGCCGCCTTCATAGATGAGGTCGACGATGAGCTTGAGCTCGTGCAGGCACTCGAAGTACGCGCTCTCCGGCTCGTACCCCGCCTCGACCAGGGTGTCGTACCCGGCCAGGATGAGGGCGGAGACGCCGCCGCAGAGAACCGCCTGCTCGCCGAAGAGATCGGTCTCGGTCTCTTCGCGGAAGGTGGTCGCAAGGACGCCCGCGCTGAGCGAGCCGATTCCCCGCGCGTATGCGAGCCCCACCTCCTTTGCACTGCCACTGGCATCCTGGTGGATGGCGATCAGCGCGGGAACCCCCACGCCTTCTTCGTACAGCTCACGGACACGGGTGCCCGGAGCCTTCGGGGCAATCATCGAAACATCGACGTCGGCGGGGGGCTCGATCTGCTTGAAGTGGATCGAGAAGCCGTGGGCGAACATCAGGGTCTTGCCGGCCGTCAGGTGTGGCTTAATCGACTCTTCGTAGATTGACTTCTGCAAATGGTCGGGCACCAGCACCATGATCACGTCGCCCGCGGCGGCAGCTTCGGCGACGTTCGCGACCTTGAGTCCCTCGGCCTCGGCCTTCGCCCGGCTCTTGCTGCCTTCATGCAGGCCAACCACCACGCTCAGACCGGAATCTCGCAAGTTGAGGGCGTGTGCGTGCCCCTGGGCGCCATACCCGATGATCGCGATCGTCTTGTCCTGGAGCGGGCCAAGGGTCGCATCATTCTCGTAGTAAATCACTGCCGGCATCTGGTTCCGTTCCTCCTGGGTCGATCTCGTCGCCCTGTTCGACACCCGGCGCCATCGGCCGGGCCTGTGCGCCGCCAACCGGCGTGCCCTCACCACACAGGTAGCGGGAGCGAAGACGCTCCCGCTACCCGATCATTAATCCGCGACAGCGTAGGTGCCATCGACGATCCGGTCAATCCGGCCCTGCTTCGAGCTGGACCCGCGCGACATCGCGATTTTGCCACTTCGCGCCATTTCGCGGATGCCGTAGACCCGCATCATCGCCAGGAACGAGTCGATGTGGTCCTCGTTACCGGTAGCCTGGATCATCAGGGTATTCGGCGTGACATCGAGGATGCGGGCGCTGAACAGTTCGGCCACCTGGACGACCTCTGCCCGGGCCGGCCCCTTGGCTGCCACCTTGACGATGACCAGTTCGCGCGTGATGGCGTCTTCCTCCGGGACCTCGGTCACCTTCACGACTTCCAGCAGCTTGTAGAGCTGCTTGGTCGCCTGCTCGACCTCATTGTCCTCGCCGCTGACGATGATCGTCATCCGCGAGAGTCCCGGCTGTTCGGAATGCCCGACCGTGATCGAATCGATGTTGAACGAGCGCCTCCGCATCAACGACACCACGCGGTTCAGGACGCCCGGCTGGTCCTCCACCAGCACGACGAGGGTGTGGGACTTGGTCATGGCTACAGATCCTCTTCGGCGGGCATCCAGTTCGGATGCTGCAGCATGTCGGAGTTGCTCGCGCCCGGAGGCACGATCGGGTACACGTTGGCTTCGGGCTCGATCACGAACTCGATGAGGACCGGCCCCGCGATCGACCGTGCCTGCTGGATCGCCGGCATCACCTCGTCCGCCTTCGTCACCCGGATGCCGGTGGCGCCGTACGCCTCGGCCAGGTGGACGAAATCCGGACCGCTGATCTGGACTTCCGAATAGTTCCGGTTCTGGAACAGGTCCTGCCACTGGCGGACCATGCCGAGGTACCCGTTGTTGATGATCGCGATGTTGATGTCGAGCTTTTCCTGGACGGCAGTCGCCATCTCGCTTGACGACATCTGGAATCCACCGTCGCCGATCACGGCCCAAACCTCGAGGTCCGGACGGCCCATCTTGGCGCCGATCGCGGCAGGGAGTCCGAACCCCATCGTGCCGAGACCACCGGAGGTGATCCAGCGCGTGCCATGCTTGATACCAAAGTGCTGGGCTGACCACATCTGGTGCTGCCCGACATCGGTCGTCACAATCGCCTCGCGATTGGTCGCCTCGGCAATCGACTTGATGATGCCGTACGGCTCGGGCGTTTCCGGCAGGTCTTCGAGCGCGGTTTCCAACGCGACGTTTCGCTCGCCGTCGATCCAGTGATGCCAGGCCGTGTGATCGCGCGAGGCGACTTCGCCCACCATCAACTTGAGCGCTTCGCGGGCGTCCCCCACGACCGGCACATCCGCATGGACGTTCTTGCCGATCTCGGCAGGGTCGATGTCGACATGGACGATCTTCGCCTTCGGCGCGAACCCGGCCAGCTTGCCGGTTGCGCGATCGTCGAATCGGGCGCCGATGTTGACCAGCAGGTCGCATTCCTCCAGCGCGCGGTTGACGTGACGATGACCGTGCATGCCCATCATGCCGAGCGATTGCGGATGGCGCTCGTCCATCGCGCCCAGGCCCAGGAGGGTGTAGATGACCGGAATGCCGGTCTTCTCGGCAAACTGCTGGAACTCCGGCTCGGCGCCGCTGAGCACGATGCCGTGCCCGGCCATGATCAGCGGCTTCTTCGCCCGGTTGATGGCATCGGCGGCCAACCGGACCTGCCGCATGTTTGGCACCAGGTTCGGTTGATAGCTGCGGCGTCCCGTTCGCGATGGATAGAGGAATGGCGCCTTCGCCAGGAAGACATCCTTCGGGATATCCACCAGCACCGGACCCGGTCGCCCCGAGCGCGCCAGGTAGAACGCTTCCTTGATCGTCGGGGCGATCTCTTCGGCCCGGCGCACCAGGTAGTTGTGCTTGGTCACCGGCAGGGTGATGCCGGTGATGTCGACTTCTTGGAAACCGTCCCGCCCGATCAGCGACTGGTTGACCTGGCCGGTGATCGCCACGATCGGCACCGAGTCGAGCGCGGCATCGGCGAGCGCAGTCACCAGGTTGGTTGCGCCCGGGCCCGAGGTGGCGATACAGACACCGACATCACCGGTCGCCCGCGCATAGCCGACCGCCGCCAGCCCGGCCCATTGCTCGAAACGCACCAGGACGTGCTTGAAGGCCGCGTCGGGAATGGCGTCGTACAGGGGGATGACCGCGCCGCCGGGATACCCGAAGACGGTGGTGACGCCTTCGGCGTCGAGGCTCCGGCAGGTGATTTGGGCTCCGGACAGGATCTCCGGCACCGCTGGAGCTTCGATCTCCTGGGGTTCGTAGGACATGTGCGTTTTGGTGCTTTCCGCGACAACCATCGATTTGCTCCATCTTCCGGTCACCGGTTGGCTGGTGACCACGTCCGCCGCTGCCGAACATCCGAACCGGTCACCTGCCAGTGGCCGGGGATTCCGCCCATCTCACCGGTCGACGCTGACCGTTGATCTGGCACTCCCGCTCGCTGCTTCCGGCGCTGGAAGCGGTGGAGACCTTCGGATGCTTCCTGGTCAACGTTGGTCAGGAGCATCGGCACGAAAAAGGCCTCCCGGTGATTGGGAGGCCTCCGCGCTGGTGATTCGTCTTCGATTCGCCTAACTGGCCCGATTGCCTCCCGCACGCCGAACGCTCCCTACTACCGGGAGCGAAATAAGTACGAGGAGAATGAGACCAGACAGGACGATCAACGCACGCATCACGGTACTTTCGTGGTTGTTGGCGGCACATTGCCGCTTCGTCGATAGTACGGCGGATCACAATCCCGTGTCAACCGTTCGTACGCAGGCAACAATGGAACGACTATTCGCTGTCCACCAGGGTATCGTCGTTCAGGAGCGGCAGGTGTCCGTTTTGCTCGGGGCAGACATGACCGCCCGGATCCATCGGCGACCCGCACATTGGGCATATCGGCCTGCCGGCCGCTGCCAGGGATGCCGCATCGCGCACCAGTTCTCTCGCCTGGCCGCGCGTCATCCGCATCGTCAAGCCGGTGCGGCTCTCTTCGTCGAGGATGTCGTAGGCATTGATGACGATATGCTCTCCGGTCTCCTCGAATCCCAGTTCGACCCGGCCCAGCCGGAACTGGTTTCCGGTCTCCTCGTCGAACTCGATGGGTAGGCTGCTGCCATCGAGTTCAGGCGCTTGTTGCTGGATTTGGCGAAGGACCTGGTCGATAGCAATCCCCAGCGCCTGCATCTGCTGCTTTTCCATCCAGATGATG
Source organism: uncultured Sphaerobacteraceae bacterium (assembly GCA_964610045.1). Classification (GTDB taxonomy): domain Bacteria; phylum Chloroflexota; class Chloroflexia; order Thermomicrobiales; family UBA6265; genus JACCYX01. The sequence continues at coordinate 42,153 of CAZSUN010000005.1, read as the reverse complement.
AACGTCTCACCCAGGATGGAGACAACCATGCGGAATCGGCGTTGACCGGGCTGGCCGAGCGCTTCCGCCTTCAGGCGCTGGACATCCCCTCCCTGTCTGGGAAATGGTGATTGGTCACTCATGAACGCGAGGATTCCTCACAATGGCATGATCGAATCCGGGCCGAGGTGCGCCTGTTGGACTTGCCCGGGGCAACCCGTAGAATAGCACCGTTCCCCAGATTGCGATGATGGGCGCGGCCGCGGTGCGAGACTTACAGGTCCAACTATTCCGGTAGGGGAGGGCTGGCGAGCACAATCAAGTTCGCGTGATGCCTGGTGCGCTGCTCGCGTATGCCCTCCCGTGAATTGCCATTGGAATCCGAAACCACGGGAACGGCGAACACAGGAGGGCATTTCCGGCGCAGGGAGGACCCGACCGATGAGTACCGCCGTGCGCCGGAAGCCCTCCCCTACCAGCCAGTGTTCGGCCCTGATGGTTCCAAGGTCAGATCTTCGCATCGCTCGCACTTGCGACAGGTTCGGCCGCGTTCGGCGGGGTGACCGGTTCCGCTTCAACGCGTGGTGTTGGCGGTGTCGTCGGTTGCGGCTTCCGTGCGGGTACCGGATCCTCGCGGCGCGTGCCGTCCTGCCTGGTCGAACGATCGGAACTGCGGAACCCGTTGGTCGCTTCCGGTACGTTCTTCAGCAGGTCGTCGATCCGCACTCCGGTCAACGATTCGAGCATCGCCGGGAATTGCGCCAGCATCGAGGTCACATCGGTGGCAACCCGGTTCACGCCCGTGCCCTGCCCGGCGCCATCGGCGCCGGTGGAGATAACCGTGATCTTGTCCACCTTGGTCAGCGGTTCGGCCAGGGCGCGGACCACCTGCGGCATTTCGGCCAGCAAGCGATCGAGCACCGCCGCCTGGTTGAACTCCTGGTAGGCGCCAGCCTTGACCTGCAATGCGTTGGCTTCGGCCTCGCCCTTGGCCCGGATGATTTCCGCCTCGGCGTTGCCCTGGACCCGGAGCGCGACGGCCTCGGCCTCACCCTGCAACTTGCGGGCTTCTGCCTGCGCCGAGGCCTTCAGGATTTCGCGCTGCTTGTCTGCCGCGGCAAGTGTTTCGATGCGCTGCTTCTCGACCTCCGCAGCACGCAGGACGGTCGCGATCAACTCCTTCTCGCGTCGCAGGATCTCCGCTTCCTGGACCGCGATCTCGCCTTCCTTGCGCACCCGTTCGACCCGCACCTGCTCTTCGACGATGCGCTGCTGCTGCACGTTCGCCTGGATCTCGTAGGCCTTGTCAGCCTGCGCACGCTGCTCCTGCACCGACCGATCGTACTCGGCCTTCTTGAGGGCGAGGTCGCGCAGCGCTTCGGCCTGTTTCGTCTGGCTCAGCGATTCGGCCGAGACCCGCTCCTGTTCCGCTGCCGCTTCCGCGATCCGGGCTTCCCGCATCGCCTGCGCCCGCCGGATGGCGATGTCTCGCTCGGCTTCCGCCATCGCAATATCGGCCGTTCGCCGGACCGATGCCACATCAGGCTTGCCCATGTTCATGATGTATTCGTTGCTGTCGCGCACTTCGCGGATGGTGAATGAAATGACCTCCAGCCCCATCTTGGAGACGTCTTCGGCAACGTTGGCCCGCATCCTGTCCGCAACCATCTCCGGTTCCTTGACGATCGATTCGACTGTCAGCTGGCCGACGATGCCGCGCAGGTGGCCTTCCATCACCAGCCGGATCAGTCCTTCGCGCTCGACCGGGGTCTTGTTCAGGAACTGCTCGGCCGCCGTCAGGATGCTGACCGGGTCCGACTGGACCTTGATCTGGGCCACTGCTTCCACATTCACCGCCACGCCCTGGCTGGTGTACAGGTCCTGGGTGGGAGCCACATCGAAGCTCATCAACTCGAGCGAGAGTTCGCGGCTCGACTGGATCATCGGCCAAATGACCTTGCCGCTCCCTTTCACCACTTTGGTGCCGCCGAAACCATAGACAACCAGTGCCTGGTTTGGTCCGACCTTCTTGTAGAGCCTCGCGGCCATCGCGAGGATTAGCAGAAGACCGAGCACCAGCACGACCACAATGATGAGAACGGAGCCGAATTCCACGAGAATGCCTTTCGCTAACGGGCCGCGCTGCCCGGTGTGTACCGCCTCAGGGGAGAAACGTAGAAGGTGGTGGTCCCGGTTCCCCGGTGAGGGTCATGACTCCGAGGCCCGTACCTCGCCCGTGAGCAATCCGTCGAACGGCTCGACGATGGCGACCCCGCGCTCGACCTTGAGGATGAGGACTTCCGTCCCGCGGGAAATCACGGCATCGGTGGTCGATCGCGCGGATCCAACCATCCTGGTGCCACGATGCTCCCAGACGATCTCGCCCACGCCGCCCGGCCGGATTGTGGAGGTGACCCGTGCGAGTGTGCCGACGCGCTCGTAATCCCTGGGATTGAGCGTGTCTTCACCGGCACGAAGCACCTTGAAGATGAATTCCTTGACGATCCAGGCTGCGGCGAAACCGGCGGCCAGCGCGATAACCAGCGCGATCGCCCAGTTCCACCCCGTGCCGTTGCGAACCACATAGCCAACGCCCCCGAACCAGGTGATGAACGCCAGGATCGACGTCACATTGAACATATGGTCTGCGCCGTGATCACCTGCGGAATGATCGCCACCGCCGATGTCCGCCGCGCCGAGCAGGAACGCACCAACCGTAAACAGGATGCCAAACAGGAACGATCCGAGCAGGATGGCGTCCAGGGCATCGTTGATCGGGAACACCACTCGCTCCTTTCTTCGCGAAATCTGCCAGTCACACCGCTCACCATTTATTGTAATGGCATATGTCCGATCCCGGCGCCGTCCTTGAAGCTCGCGTGCCGTTGGTGACAAGATGGTGGTTTGCATCTCCCGCGACCGGGGGATTGCACCCCCGGCAGCGCCCATCTCCGCGAGACCACTCATGCTTCTGGCCCGAAACCACCGCTCCAGCTACCACGTCCAGGCAGCCACCAACGAACGGTGGCGCGACCTTGACTTCATGCTGCTTGCGACCATGCTCGTGCTGATGGCCTTCGGCACGGTCACGGTCTGGAGCGCGGTTGGATTGCCGAGCATCCTTTCGGACAATCTCGGGAGCCGCCAGCTGCTCTATGGAGCGATTGGGCTCCTGGTGATGTTCATCGTCGCCTCGATCGACTATCGGTATTTCGAATCCGCGGCCTGGGTGCTCTACTCGCTCGGGATTCTCGGCCTGTTGGCCGTGCTCAGTCCGCTCGGCGTTGCGATCGAAGGCACTGGCGCCCGCAATTGGATCAACCTCGGATTCACCACACTCCAGCCATCGGAATTCACCAAGGTCACGACCATCATCGCCCTGTGCGCCTTCATCTCCTCGCGTGGCGATGCCATGAAGGAATTTGGCAACTTCATCATCGCGGGCATGATCGTCGCCTTCCCCACCTTCATCGTCCTGCTCGGTCCCGATCTTGGCCAGGCAATGGTTTATGTCGCGTTCTGGGGAGCCTCGCTGCTCGTGGCCCGCACGCGCCCGCTCTATCTCGTCACCACGATCCTCATGTTGCCGATCGCGATCTGGTTTGCCTGGCAGTTCGTGCTCGTTGGCTACCAGAAAGAGCGCCTGATCTGCTCATTCCGCCCCGAAGAATATGCCCTGACCTGCGGGTACCAACCGATCCAGGGCCGGATCAGCATCGGCGCCGGCGGAATGTTTGGCGCCGGGCTCCAGGGTGGCACCCAAAGCCAGATGAACCTCCTCAACGTGCGGGAATCGGACTTCATCTTCGCGCACGCCAGCGGCATGTTCGGTTTTCTCGGGATGATCGCTCTTTTCCTCGCCCTGATGATCTTCCTCTGGCGCGGTCTGCTCGTTGCCGAGATTTCGCGCGATCACTTTGGCCAATGCCTGGCCGTCTGTATCGTCGGCACGTTCTTCTTCCAGGCGTTCCTGAACATTGGCATGAACCTCGGCGTGATGCCGGTAGCCGGAATCAACCTCCCGTTCGTCAGTGCCGGAATCTCATCCCTCTGGTCCAGCCTGATCATGGTCGGCATTCTCCAGAGCATCCGTCTCCACCATCGACGTCTCGCCTTCCACCGGCGGTGATGGAGTCATCGGATGGGAGTGGATGTCGACCAGGTGGCTGTCCCACGTATACTGCTGACTTCGTTCAGCCCTTCCAGGCGGTGTGATTGGCCGTGACTGACCGGATTTCGACAATCGGTGTGATTGGCGCGGGCACTATGGGCGCTGGGATCGCCCAGGTCGCGGCTCAATCGGGATTCGATGTGAGGCTCGTCGACCAGGCGGAACCGTGGCTCGATCGCGGGCTGGCAACGATTGCGGCGAACCTCGACCGGCAGGTTGACAAGGGTCGGGTCGACCGTCCCGAGCGAGATGCCATCCTTTCCCGCGTCGAGGGATCGACATCATTCGCGCATGTCGCCGGATGCGCCCTCGTGATCGAAGCGGTCACCGAATCGCTCGAAACGAAGCGGGAGGTGTTTCGCCAGATCGCGAACGAAGTCACGCCGGACACCCTGATCGCCAGCAATACATCGTCGATATCGATTTCGGCCATTGCCGCCGCCGTCCCGGAACCGGGCCGCGTCGCCGGCATGCACTTCTTCAATCCGGTCCCTGTGCTGGCGCTCGTCGAGGTCGTTCGCGCCATCCAGTCCTCGGATGCAACAGTCGAGACGATCAGGTCTGTCGCCGTCCGCATGGGCAAGACACCGATCGATGCGCGGGACACCCCGGGCTTTGTCACGAACCGTATCCTGGTGCCGATGGTAAACGAGGCGATTGTTCTCCTGGACGAGGGTGTTGCCACCGCTGGCGATATCGATGCCGCCATGAAACTCGGCGCGGCCCACCCGATGGGACCATTGGCGCTGGCCGACCTGATCGGTCTCGACGTTTGTCTCCACATCATGGAAGTCCTGCACCACGATCTCGGTGACGACAAGTACCGGCCGGCCCCATTGCTGAGGCGAATGGTCGCGGCCGGCCTGCTCGGCCGGAAGTCGGGCCAGGGATTCCACCACTACACGGAAAGTGCATAACGCCATGATCGAATCTCACATGGCAGATCGGCCGATTCGCATCCTCGTCGCCAAGCCAGGTCTCGATGGTCACGATCGCGGCGCCAAGGTATTGGTCCGGGCGTTTCGCGATGCCGGGATGGAAGTGATCTATACCGGGCTCTTCCAGACGCCACAGATGATCGCAAATGCCGCCGTGCAGGAAGATGTCGATGTCGTTGGTCTCAGCATCCTCTCCGGGGCCCATATGACGCTGTTCCCGGCGATCATGGACGAACTGCGACGGGTAGGACGCGACGATGTGCTTGTGGTGGCCGGAGGCACGATCCCCGAAGACGACATCCCGCTGGTGCGCGATCTCGGCGTCGCCGCCGTGTTTGGTCCCGGCACCAACCTGCACGACATCATCGCCTTCGTCCAGGCCAACGCGCCCGTCCGCGTCGACACCGCCTGATCGATGCCGCCTCCATCCCCCGGTCTCGTCTCCCGCATCCTCGAAGGTGACATCGGTGCGCTCGCTCGCCTGCTCACGCGGGTGGAGAACGACGATGATGTTGGCCGCGCCGGTCTGGAGAAGCTCCTGCCGCTGTCGGGCAAGGCGCACCTCGTCGGCATCACCGGTCCGCCGGGCGGCGGCAAGTCGTCGCTCGTCAACGAGTTGATACGCGCCTGCCGTGCTCGTGGCGACAGCGTTGCCGTGCTGGCGATCGACCCGTCCAGCCCGCTGACTGGCGGCGCAGCCCTGGGCGACCGGATCCGGATGCTCGAATGGCACGACGATCCGGGCGTCTTCATCCGGAGCATGGCATCGCGTCGCTACGGCGGCGGTCTCGCGCAGAACACACTCGCTGCGGCAACCGTGTTCGATGCTGCCGGCTACAACCCGATCTTCATCGAAACCGTTGGCACGGGGCAGGACGAGGTCGCCATCGCCCAGCTTGCCCACACCACCGTGCTGGTGCAGGTACCGGGTCTCGGCGACGGCATCCAGACCCTGAAGGCCGGATCACTCGAGATCGGCGACCTGATTGTGGTGACGAAGGCAGACCGGCCGGAAGCCAACGACCTCGCCCGCGACCTGCGCCGACTGCGCACGCTTGCGGTGGAACCGGTGGCCGGAGGCGGCTGGGAGCCTCCAGTAATCAAGACGAGCATCGTTACCGGCGAGGGCATCGAGGAACTCGTCGACGCCATCGGCCGGCACCGCACCTGGCTCACCGCCTCCGGTGAACTGGAGCTGCGCCTTCGCCGGATCGCGGCCACCCAACTCGCCGATCGCGTCCGGCACGACCTGATGGTGAGCCTCTCCATCCAGACGAGAGGCGACCGCTTCGCCGATCTGGTGGAAGCCATCGCTCATCGCAGGATCACCCCTCACGAGGCAGCGGCAGTACTGCTCGGCGCCATCGACACCAACTCCGGCTGATCCCTCATCACGACAGCTCACTGCAAGGCACAGCCCACGACCTCGTCATTCCTATATTCTGTTTCCTATTTTCTCTTTCCTCGTGTCCCTTGGCGCACCTTCACGCCTTCCCTGCGTTCTCCTGGGTGCGGCAACCCGCCTCCAACCCGTTACGATCTCGCCACCTCCGGGAGGAAATGCAGCAAATGCAGGCCGTTCTCACCACCCAGGCAAAGCCCATCGCCTGAACGCAACAATTGCGTGTTGCGCACGACACCCGGACAAGAAGAGTCCGGTGTATCGTTCTTGACACTACGGGGTGAAAAACCGGGCGAACACCTCTCCTTCCGCAGAGCGGGCCATGAGCGCCTTGCCGTCGACAATCGCATCGAATTCCAACCAGTCAGTTGGCGGATCGCCGGCGTGTCCGTAGCGGTATCCCGTGCCATCGGGCACCAGCTCGCATGCGTGGCCGTGGGCCGTCAGCAGGGTCAACCGTCCGTCCCGCATCACGACGCGGAAGTTCGATGACCACGGGTTGTACGACCGGTAGTGACCGGTGCAGGCAGCCAGCAACGGGGAGATTTCCGTCGCCGTCGTCTCTGCACCCGGTCTGGTCCAGGTCCGTTCACCGTGGTGCATTTTGACGACAGGCTGGATGGCGCTGGGCGCAGCCAGAGAACCAAACTCCCGCACGAACTCCACCGGGTAAAGATCCCATGCTGGATCAGCCACCAGGAAGGCGTCAGGAAGACGATGCCGGCACAGTGCGAACGACCCTCCATCAGCGAGAAGTGAGATGCCATCATTCCCGGCGACGATCTCGATCGACCCTGTCGCCGATTCCCAGGTGCCGGTGTAGTCATGGGCGTTGTCCACCCGATTCCGCTCGTCCGGATCCGGTGGAGTGGGAAGTGTCGCGCCCGTCCTGGACGCGACGACCGTGCCAAGCGCGTAGCGTGCCAGCTCACCCGGATCGAAACTTCCATTGGCGAGTACAACCGCGGTCAGACCGTTGGTGGCGTCCACAATCATGTGCGAGGTATAGCCAACCATCCCGCCCGAGTGGCCGAACCAGTGCGCATCGAACGGATTATCGATGCGTTCCAACCCGTAGCCATATCCGGGAACCGGCGACTCACCGTCGTGCGGGTCGAGCATGGTCGCCAGCTGCGCGGCATCGAGCACGGGCGTCGATTCACCCTGGGCCGCGGCCAGCAGCATCTGCGCGTAGCAAGTCAGCTCGGTTGCGGTTGCCGAAAGACAGCCGTCACCCGTGTCGGTTTCCAGCCAGGTGGCGCGAACCCGCCCATGTTCAGGTTGCCAGGGCCGGTCGTCGTACCGGGGCGCATAGCCGGCTGCCAGGTACGGCCGTATGGCCGATGTCACCGCCTCGAACGATTGAGACATCCCGAGTGGCTCGAAAATCCGTTCCCGCACGATGTCCCCGTACGGTCTGCCGAGGATCGTCGCCAACGCCAGTCCCAGGGCCTTGTACCCGGCGTTGGAATACACGAAGTGTTGACCGGCTGCGGCGAAGGTGGACGTCTGTCTCAGGCACCAGACCTCGTACCTGCCATCGATGCCCTGGTCGGTGCCCCCCACGATACCGGCGGTGTGAGTGAGCAGGTCGTGGACGGTGATCGGGCGAAACGCGGATTGTACCTGGAACCACGGCAGATAGTCGGTGAACGGGGCATGGAGATCGACGAGACCCTCGGCCGCCAGTTGCATCCAGATGCAGGCAGTGAACGACTTTCCGATCGAGCCGAACTCGAACGCGGTCCCGAGGGTGACCGGCAATCCCGCCTCCACGTCGGCCATCCCGACCGAGCGAACGTCGATCCCGCCAATCCGGTCACCTATCGCGATCGCAACCCCGGTCGCCACACTCTGCTGGATCATCACTTCCGTGACGCGTTCGATCTGGCCGAACGCATCGTGTGACACCGACTCAACAGAGACGCCATCTTTGAACACATAGAGTCCTTTGGTTTGTCGAGAGAACAACGCGCTGCGACGTTACAGCTGACCAGCTTCCGGAACACCGTGCGATGCCACGTCCCCCAACATGATCGCGCATCGGTCGGATCCTCGCCTCCCTGGCAGTCACGACCCTTCGATCCCGCGGTGACAAGAGTGGGCACAACAGGCCGCCAGGCAATCAAGGCGAACAGGAGGTCGGCATGCCCACATTGACGATCGAGAGCGAAGAAGCATATCGCCTGGTCAAGGAACTCGCCGAGCGAGACGGCAAGACCATGACGACGGTAGTCATCGACCTTGCACGCAAGGAACTGGACAGCCGGCATGAGCCGCCGATCAACGAGGAGCGGGTTCAGTGTTTCCTTGACCTTGAGAGAAGAATACGTGAGTCGTCCGATCCGGAATGGCTGAGTCACGATCCGACCGACGAACTCTACGACGAGTCCGGACTTCCCAGGTGATTGTTGATACCTCTTCGGTCATCGCCCTCCTTCGGAAAGAACCCGCAGCAAGTGATTGCCTTGTCGCGCTCGAAACCCACGCTGCAAACCCGATGTCGGCCGGGATCCTGGTCGAAATTTCGTGGCAATCGGGAGGAAGCAGGATCAGCTGGCCGACGCGGTCTTTGAAGACCTGCGGCAACGGTATGCCATCGAGATTGTGCCAGTGACGGATTCGCAGGCACGAATTACTCGAAGTGCATACCACCAGCTCGGCAAGGGTCGTGGGCATCCCGCCCAACTGAACTTCGGCGATTGTTTCGGCTACGCTCTTGCGACCGAGCAGAACGAGCCACTGCTCTTCACCGGGAACGACTTCGCCCAAACGGATGCCCCCCAGGCGGTTTCCTGGCAGGGCCTCGTCAGATCGTGATACCCGCCGATGCGCGATTGGCGATCAGCGCAGCCATTGCTCCAGCGCCGATCCCGTTGTCGATATTCACGACCGCCAGCCCCGGCGCGCACGACTGCAACATGCTCATCAGCGCCCCGGTGCCGTCGCCACCATAGCCGTAGCCAACGCTCACGGGCAGCCCGATCACCGGGTATGGCACGAGACCCGCCACCACCGACGGCAGTGCGCCATCCATTCCCGCGGCAACGATCACCGAGTGCGGATCGAACTCGGCGATCCGCTCCAACGGCCGCACCAGCCGGTGCAACCCTGCCACTCCGACATCGGCGACCGTGACCACATCGCAGCCCATCTCGACCGCCATAATCGTGGCCTCGCGGGCAATCGGCCGGTCCGACGCACCAGCGCTGATGATGGCAACCCGCCCGCCTGTTCGTGCTGCCTCTTCCTGGCCTGGCACCCACGCCACCGCAGTTCGGGCCACCTCATCAACACTGACGCCCAGATCTGCCGCCAGCAATCTCGGGAGGACCGTTGCTTGATCTGGCGTGACCCGGCTCGCAATCGCCCGTCCCTGTGCTTCTGCAAGGCGAGACAGCGAAATCGCAACCTCCTCGGTGGTCTTCCGCTCCGCCAGCACCACTTCCGGGATGCCGGTTCGCTCCCGCCGCCCGGGATCGAGACGGAGCGCCGGCACCGGTTCGGACGGATCCTCCGGTGGTGCGGCAAGGGCACGGCGGACGGCGTCGAACGGATCGCGGATCATTCACTTGCTCCAAAACGGGACGCTTCGGCGAGAGCGCTGTCGATCAATGCACCAGTTGGTCCGGGTTCGGCTCCACGCAGGAGGTGCGCCAGGAACTCGATGTTGCCGGCAGGCCCCTGGAGTGGAGACGCAACCACGCCCACCGGCCCGAGGTCGTTGCGGATGGCCGATTCGAGGGTTCGTTCGAGAACCCGGCGGTGAATCGCGGGATCGCGCACGACACCGCCCTTCCCGATCTCGTCACGTCCCGCTTCGAACTGCGGTTTGATCAGCGGCACGCAGATGCCGTCGTCACTCAACAGCCGCGCCACGACCGGGAAGATCAGGTCCAGGGAGATAAAGGACACATCGATCACGACCAGATCGACTGGCTCCGGCAACGATTCAAGATAGCGGGCGTTCGTCTTCTCCATCACCACCACCCGCGGATCGTTGCGGACCTTGAGGTCGAGCTGTCCGTGCCCAACATCAACCGCGTAGATTCGCGCCGCGCCGCGTTGGAGCAGGCAATCCGAAAATCCGCCCGTGCTCGCTCCCAGGTCGGCGGTGGCCATCCCATCAGGATCGATGCCGAATGCGACGAGGGCATGGTCGAGCTTTTCGCCACCTCGGCTGACGAAGCGCGGCTTCTGACGCAGCGAAACCGCATCCAACTCGCCAACCGGATGCCCGGCCCGTGTCTCCGCCTGCCCGTTGACGAGCACATCTCCAGCCAGGATCATCGCCCGTGCCCGCGAGCGGGTGTCTGCCAAACCGTCACCAGCGACACGCTGGTCGAGCCGCATCTTCGCCACCTCTACGACCACCCGGATTTCGTTTGGGCGACCCGAGCCGCAAAAGGCGCCGTCTGTGCGTGACAGAGCGCGATGGCCAGGGCATCGGCCGCGTCGTCGGGCTGGGGCGCATGGTCCAGGTTCAGGATGATCCTGACCATTTCCTGCATCTGCTTCTTCTCCGCCTTGCCATAGCCGGCCACCGCGAACTTGACCTCGGAGGGACTGTACTCGGCGACCTCGATTCCGGCCTGCGCGGCTGCCAGCAATACGACCCCCCTCGCCTGCCCAACGGCGATGGCCGTCGTAACGTTGCGCGCGAAGAACAGTTGCTCCACAGCGACCACATCCGGGTGGAAGTCAGCTATGAGGCGACAGATCTCCTTGTGGAGGATGAGCAGGCGCTCCGGCATCGGCGCTTTCGCATCCGTTTCGATCGCGCCAACATCGACCAGGACCGGATCGGTATCACCACGAATGACCCCGAAACCGAGGATGGCGGTTCCGGGGTCGATTCCGAGCGTTACGGATTGTCGATCGGTTCCAGGCAACTCGCGGTCCGCCTAGCTGACCTGGGCCAGGACCTCGTCGGAAATGTCCAGGTTGGAATAGACCGATTGCACGTCGTCGAGGTCTTCGAGTTTCTCCAGGAGTCGAATCGCCTTGACAGCCTGATCAGGTTCAGGTTGAAGCATGGTGGTCGGCTTCATCATCAGTTCGGCGTTGTCCACTTCGAACCCCGCGCTGCCCATCGATTCCGCGACCTTGTGGAGTTCTCCCGGTTCGGTGAACACTTCGACGACTCCATCGTCGACCGAGTAGTCGACAGCGCCGGCATCAATCGCCGCCATCGCGAGCTCGTCTTCATCCTTGCCATTGAGGGGAATCGTTACCACACCGGTCTGATCGAACATCCAGCCGACACTGCCGTTCTCACCGAGCGTCCCGCCCGACCGCGTCAGCACGGCCCGCAACTCGCCGACCGTCCGGTTCCGGTTATCGGTCATGGTCAGGATCATGATCGCGGTTCCGCCCGGACCGTAGCCCTCGTAGTAAATCTCTTCGTACTGGTCAGCGGAGTTATCGCCCACCGCCCGGGCAATGGCGCGATCGATGTTGTCCTTCGGCATGCTCTCGGCCCGCGCTTTCTGGATCGCGATCCTCAAACGCGCGTTCGCGTCCGGATCGGGACTTCCAGCTCGTGCCGCCACCGTTATTTCGCGCGCAAGCTTGGTGAAGAGCTGGCCGCGCTTGGCGTCAGCCGCGCCCTTCTTGCGCTTGATCGTCGACCATTTTGAATGTCCGGACATGCCGCGGGGTACTCCTGGGAAATGCAGTGCCAGAGCCAACAACGTAACGACGAAGTATAGCATTCGCCCCTCCGCAGGCTGGCAGGAAGCCGCGTCATGCTGTATAATATGTCAATACGATCGATGGATTCTCGTTTCAGGAGCACTTGCACATGGCACGTAACCGACCCGGCGGCCGACGCGGCGCTGTCCGCGGCCGGACCCAATACCGGCTTCCGAACGGCAGATTCGCAAAAGTCGATCGCGCCACCGGACGGATTCTCGGCATCAAGGCGGACCGTCAACCCTATAAGGGCATCGTGATTACGCCGGCGCCTCCAACCGTGCCACGTCGCCACGCGGTGAGGTCGATCCTGCCCGCGTTTCCGAATCCCCGCCGGGGAGTCACGGCGGCGGAATCGAAGCTCGTGCCTATGGATCCTGTCGCCACTGGCATCCTGTCGCAGGATGCGGCGTAACTATTCGATTTCGAAAATGGTCTCTACCTCGACCGCGACATCCGACGGGAGCGCCTGCAATCCGACAGCGGACCGTGCGTGGACCCCGGCCTCGCCAAACACCGCGTAGTACAACTCGGACGCACCGTGGACAACGGCCGGGGTGTCCGGGAAACCGGGTGCCGCGTTGACCATCCCGAGCACCTTCACCACGCGTTTCACCCGGCCAAGGTCGCCGAGGACCGTCTTCGCGGCGGCCACCTGGTTGATCGCGCAATCGCGTGCCGCCTGGTAACCCTCCTCGACGGTCAATGCCTCACCGACCCGCCCCTTCCAGCGCGGGTCTGTCGGCGTCGATCCGGAGAGATAGAGCAGGTTGCCGGAGATCACCCCGATCGCCACAGCTGGGTGGAAGGTCGTCTTCTCTGAGATTTCGATACCGAGGTCTGCCAGTCGTTCGTCCGGATGCGCCATCGTCGTGATGTCCTTTCGTTGCGGCTGAGTTGACGTTGTCGTTCAAGCGCCGAGCAGATCCCTGATCGCTTCGGCCACGATCACGTCCTCGTCACTGTCGAGCGTTTGCGGGTTGAGCGCTACCGAGTCCTCGCCGATCTGACTGATGGCGATGGCCGGATCCTGATTCCAGAGCGCGGTTACGAGTTCAGAAGCCTTGAGTTTGGAGCCCTTGCCGAGGGTCACCATCGCCCGCGGCATCGGCTGACCGGCTTCACTTGGAAATCCTCGCTCCACCGTCACGCCGGGAAGTTCACTCAACGCTGAAACCCACGATTGCACGATCTGCTCGTACCGTGCAATGGTGGCCTCCTCGTCCTGGGCCAGACTCCACTCCACTGCGGCGAGGATACCGAACAACTCCTCCTTGCCCACCTTCATTGGCCGGCCGATGGTGGAATTGGGCGATCCGTTGGCGATGCACCCTTCGATCAGGTCGGCCCGGCCAAGGACCAGTCCGCTCGATTGCGGTCCACGCATGCCTTTGCCGCCGCTGAAGATCGCGATGTCTGCCCCGAGATCGCGTGTGAACCGCCAGAGGTTTTCCATCTTCGGGATTTGGGCGGCGGCATCCACGATGACCGGAACGTGATGGGCGTGGGCGAGCGCGATGACGTCGGCCAAGTCGGGCGATGTGCTTGCCAGGCGGCCGGCGAACCACAGGACCGCAGCAGTCCGGTCGTTGATCGCGGTTTCGAGTTCGCCCAGCGAATCGCCGATTTCGACGAACGTCGCCCCGGTTTGGCGAGCGGCGTAGTCATATCCGTTCCGCTGCGAGCGGTGGACGATCAACTCCGTCCGGTCGAAACCGGTCAGGTGCGGGAAGGCGGCGATCTTCACGGGATCATTGCCGGTAAGCACCGAAGAGACTGCCGCCACGATGCCCGCCGCTGCCCCCGAGGAGATGTAGCACGCCTCGTTGTGGGTTAGCTCGGCGATCCGCCGGCCAACGGCCCGCTGCAGGTTCGGCCAATCGACGAATGACCTGGAGCCTTCTACCATCGCCGCCACGACCTCGGGCGGCATCCGTGACCCCCCCAGCGTCGTCAGGGTGGCCGACGCGTTGATGACGGGTTTCAGGCCGAGACTGGCGAGCGTGACCGGTGAGTCTGTCATGCAGTGCCTCGCGTGAGGGTTCGGAAGCCTGTGGCGTTGTCCGCCATTCCGGCATCTTCACCCGGAGGCAGCGGTCTGTCGAGTCCTGCGGGAGCGGCGGACGCAGCTTGCCCGTTGTCGCTGGCGCTACGCTTCGCCCTCGTGGACCGAGACGACCATGAATGGCGCGCCGGTCGAATCCGCCAACACGGCGAATCGCCCGAATGGCGTATCCTCGGCCGGCCTCAGCGTCGCTCCACCCAGTTCCTCCGCCTTTGCAACGGCGGCATCGGTATCCCGCACACCAAAGTACACGGACCACATGCTGGGAACGCCGTCCGGAAGGACGCCAGTGGCATCCATGATGCCCATACGGTCCTCCCCGCCGCCCTTGATGGTCGCATACGCCGGACCACCAGGGCCCATGTCGATGTCATCCGCCTCCACTCCGAACACCACCTTCAGGAACGACCTCGATGCCGCGAAGTTCCGGCTCTGGAGTTCGAACCAGGCTGGCGCTGATGCTTCAGCGATTGCGCCGAAGCCTTTGTGGGTATTGGGCTGCCAGATTCCGAATACCGCCCCGGCAGGATCGGCGACGATCGCCATCCGCCCGAAATCCGCAACGTCCATCGCGTCCAGCAGGATCGCGCCACCGGCTGCTTTCGCTGCCTCGACCGATGCCGCGGCATCGTCGCTGGCGAGATAGATCGTCCAGGCGTCGGGCATGCCTGCTTCGTCCGGCCCCTTTGGCATGGCTCCGGCTATCAGCGCGCCGTCCAGATCCATCATCGTGTAGCCGCCGAACTGCTCGTTCGGTGGCGGCACATTCCATCCAAACAGCGCGCTGTAGAACGCCCTGGAAGCATCGATGTTCGAGGTCGAGAGATCGATCCAGATCGGAGTGCCAACGAAAATACCGTCCGGCTTTGGCATGTTTAAGGTTCTCCGTGTTCTGCGACGACGCCAGGGAATGATGGGAGGTGACACACTGGCACGCTCTGAACGTACAGTACGTTCGATCGTGCAATGCGTCAATCACGAGCGGACCGACAGACCCTCGCTGGCGCCGGCCATCCCCACGACCTGCTCTCTCTCGAACAGTTTGTGGTCCAGCGCCCGGTCGGTCGTTTGTAGGGGCCGACCAGCGAGCGTCAGCGAGGGTGTGTCGGCCCGTTTTTCGGGGTGGACCGGCTCCGCCGAGAGATCTCGTTCGGCTTCGCCCCACTGCCTCGCACGCGATCGGAATGACAGAATAGGGGGTTGCGGGCCAGGCCACCTGGGAGAGAGGAGATGCCTTTCCTGCCTGTCAGTGCCGGTTACCGGATCACTGGATCCAGGTGACTGGCATCGGTGACCGACTCGATCACCCAGGCATCGCCATCATGAGTTAAGTGCGTCCTGGCCGTATTGAGGATCACGGTGATACCGGTGCCGTGCTCTCCACCGGAATGATGGGCGAGTACGGCATTCATCAGGCCACCATGACACACCACGAGGACCCGCTTGCCGGGGAAAGCCGCGGCCACCCGGTCGAGCGCCGCCACGCCGCGCTGCTGCATCGCCTCGTACGGTTCGAGGCCCGGCCAGTCATCTCCCGTCCACCGGTCGAGCCGCTCGACGAGTGTCAGGCCTTCGGCTTCGCCATATCCACGTTCCTGGAGATCGGCATCGAGCTTGATGTCCGTAATGCCGATGGCATCCGCGATCGCTTCGGCCGTTTGCCGGGCGCGAGACAGGGGGCTGCTCACGATTGCGTCCCAGGTCGGACCCTCGACAATGGTCCTGGCAACGATCGCCGCTTGGGACAGGCCAGTCTCGTTGAGCGGAATGTCGGTCTGCCCCTGGTAACGTCCTGTCCGGTTCCATTCCGTTTCGCCGTGTCGTACGAGGCAGATCGTCGTCAGCATTGGTGGCGATTCCACGAGGTCCGTTCCTTTGGGCTAATCCTGATCCGCAAGCATCGCGATCGCCTGCTCGACCCTTCGGGCTACGCGATCCTTGCCAATCGCCGCCAGGGTGTCGAACAGTCCCGGCGACTGGGTTCGTCCGGTCACGGCCACCCTGATCGGCATGAAGAGTTGCCCGGCCTTCACACCCAATTCGTCTGCCAGGGCCCGCAGGCTGGCCTCCGCCTCGTCGTGGTTCTCAAGCGGGATCGAAGGCAACCGGTCGCGCACCGCTTCCAGCATCTCGCGCGCCTGTCCGGGCTCAACCTTCTTCGGCGCCAGGAGCGCCGGATCATATGGCGCCAGTTCGTCTTGCAGGAAATACGACATCAGGTCCGGAGCCTCGGTCAAGTGCCGGATCCGGTCCTTCAGCAATCGTGATGCGGTCAGTACATCGGGGAATCGGGGATGGGTGCCATCGGCCGGTCCGGGTTCGATCGTGCCACCGGCGATCAGGAACGGCAACACGCGCTCGGCCAGGCTCTCCACCGTGATGTGGTGGTTGATCCACTGCTGGTTGAGCCAGTCGAGCTTGTCGCGGTCGAATGTGCTTGGCGCCGCGCTCACGCGCTCGATCGTGAAATGTTCGAGCAGATCATCGATCGTGAAGAATTCGGTCTTGCCATCAAGGCTCCAGCCCAGGAGGGCAAGGTAGTTCAACAACGCCTCGGGCAGGTAACCGCGCTCGTGGAAGTCCGCCAGTGAAGCGCTGCCGTCGCGCTTGGAGAGCTTGCCGCCGGTTGGCGAGAGGATCAGCGGCATGTGCGCGAAAATCGGCATGTCCCATTCGAGCGCACGGTAGAGCTGGAAGTGGATCGGCCAGGTTGGGATCCATTCCGGCCCCCGGGTCACATGGGTCACCCGCATGGCATGGTCGTCCACCACGACCGCCAGGTGATACGTCGGGAAGCCGTCAGACTTCAGGATGACCAGGTCCTCGATCGTCTCGTTCCGGTAGATGATCTCGCCGCGGAGCAGGTCCACGAGACGGGTTTCACCATCGAGTGGCATCTTGAACCGGATCACCGATGGTTCACCGGCGTCGAGACGTGCCCGCACCTCGTCAGCGGACAGGTCGCGGCAGAGGCGATCGTAGCCGGGCGGCAGGTTGCGCTTCACCTGCTCGTCGCGGACCTGCTGTAATCGTTCCGGCGTGCAGAAGCAATGGTAGGCGTGTCCGGTCTCCACCAGGTGCTCCGCCACGTCGCGGTAGACGTGCGTCCGCTCGCTCTGCACGTAGGGGCCGTAGTCGCCCCCCACGTCCGGACCTTCGTCCCATTCAAGATCGAGCCAGCGGAGACCGGTCATCAGGCCTTCGGCCGCGCCTTCGACGAACCGCTTCTGGTCCGTATCCTCGATCCGGAGGATGACGGTCCCCTTCTTGCCGGCTCGTTTCGCCTGCCCGTGCGCGAACAGGACGTTGTACATCATCAGCCGGGCGCCACCGATGTGCAGCGATCCGGTGGGACTCGGCGCGAACCTGACCCGCACTTCGTCGAGGGTCGGTGGCAAGGCAACAGCGGCGCGGGCCTCCGGGGTGTGAAAATCGACCATGATGTTCGCAATCCTTGGCGAAGAGGGAAAGTGTGATGTGTCGCCTTTTGCGGCACGTCCAGTTGGCAATCGTTGGCCAGGGGTTTCCGGTGTGGGCCACCGGCTCGGTAGTATATCCTGCCCAATCGCGGTCTCTGGTCGGCTTTGGCAGAATGTCAACGTGCGCTGCGGCCACTCTCGGATGGACGTTGCGACCACTGCCCAGCGAAGCCTGTCGCACGGAGCGCTGATAGCAGCGCTTCTTCTTGCGGAGTGCCGTCCGGGCCTTCGGGAACCACGACCACGAAGCCACCGGAGGGGAGTTCGGCCGCGATCTCCAACCCGGCTGCGGTCAGGGCGTCTCGCAGGTCGCTCCCCTGGTCCGGCACATCGGGCGTCACGACCACCGTCCGCTGGAGGCGCACGCGGCGGTAACCCACCGTCCATGCCCGCAAGCGCGCTTCGATCGCGCCTGGAAGCGGCTCGCCGGACTGTTGCTCCAGATATGCCACGATTTGCCCGAGGTCGAAACCGTGGCCAAGTGCACGTGCAACCGATGCCTGCCGCAAACGGTAGGTCGCCACCGGTCGCAGATCCTCCGCATCACCGAATGCCGTCAACGACCAGATGTGGATCGGCGCCGGAGCGTTCAGGGTAATCTCACCCTCCTCATCAAGAACGATCACGGGACCGTTCGATGCCAGGCGAGACCGGGTGGGTGCGGGGCTCGTTGGCCGGACTGCCAGGCCACCTACCTTGAGTCGCCCCGGTCGCACCCTGCCAAACCAGGTGAGCGCCGTCTGGAACTCGATCGCGATGGCCTGCGCGATGTGCGCCGTACGCTCGTCGGTTCCGGGAGGCAGTGCCCTCGCCGAAGCTGCGGTGAACGTCCCACCCAGGATTTCCGGCTGCTGTTCGGCGAACCGGGTCGCAAGTGACGCAACGTCGTACCAGTTTCCGCTATCCAGGCCATCCACGGCCTCGACCAAACGTCGCCGCAGGCCCGGCCAGTCTGCGCCCCAGATGTCGATCTCGCCGCGCTCGCGTCCCTCAAGCCAGAGGTCGCTTTCGATCCACGCTCCAGACAGGCGCGCCATCTGAGCGTCGAAACCGAGCCGGGTCCAGGCGCGAACCTCGCGGGTCACGATCGGCCGGATCGCCTTGCGGTCGCTCCCCGGTGGCAATGGCTGGTCGGAGGCTACCAGCACGTCAACCGCCAGCCCCAGGTACAACAGGAACCCGACGTATCCGGTTGGCGGGACATCCTCCCCCGCGAACCAGAGCCGCCGATTGAGCCGTCGTTGCCAGGTCCGGGAAACCAGCTCGCCGGGGACCCAGGTCGGCGCGCCGTGGGTGGAAACATCACGCAGCAGCGTCAACAGATCCCAGGCAATCGCATACGATGGGACATCCTGGTCTGGCGTGATCCGGTCGGGCGATACCGGCTGCGCGGGGCGCAGCGGTAACCCACGTGCCTTCTCGCCCTGATGCGCCAGTTCCTGTGGGACAAACAGCCATCGTGAGCCGTCACGCCGGTAGGTGTGCACGACGAGCAGCGAGGATTCGAGTTCACCCAGCGCCGCGAGGACCATGGCGACTGACCTCGCAGGATCCCGTGGCAGGGCGATGTTCGTATGTTCCGCAGCCCGCTCGATGGTCTCCGCATAGGCGCTCGGTTCGGGTGCGGCATCGCGAACGATCGTCCAGATCGCCGCCGCCAGTCGTCCCTGTGAGGCAGCGATCGTCTCGACACGGTCCGGCTGGTCAACCTGCCGCAGGATTTGCTGAACGAGGTCGGACCGCCTGCGCTGGCCCGGAATCACCCGCAGCCCCCACCTCATGGCGGCGTCCTCGAGTTCCGCATCGTCCAGGGTTTCGAGGATGACACGCAGGGAATTTCCCGACAGGTCACCGGCATCCAGTTCGTCCTGGACCCGTCGCATGATTCCCGCGACTTCCCGTGGCAGGAACAGCCGCGGCAGGATGCCGATCGGGAGTTCCTGGGTGTCGCCTTCGCGGGCGAGGACGCCTCCGTGAAACAGCCGGATCGCGGCCTCGCGGGCTGCGGCGGGCCGCAGCCCCGTCATGTCGGCAATCTCGTCGATGGTCGCCCCGGTCAGGTCGCGAACGGCAAGTTCCCGTACGATCTCCCGCTCTGGATCGGGAAGGTTGGCCCAGAACTCGCGCGCATAACGAGGGTCGGTCATGGCGCGGTACAGCGCACCGATTTGACGCCCTCGGTCACCTTCCGGAATCGGGACGCGCCAGTAGATGGCGATGCGCTGGAGATCGTCTGGCGTACGGGCGTTGAGTCGCCCCATAAGGTTGCGCGCGATCACGGTTCCCTCGCGATCCGGCCCTGCCGGATTCGTCGTGACCGTATCTTATGACGACGCACGCATCGTGGCCAATCGTCGAGTGGTACCCTTGCCGCCGAGTGTTGACGGTTCAGCCATGCACAACGGAGTCTGGATTCACGATGGATCAGTCACGACGCGCCTTCCTGAAACACCTGCTTTCTACCCCAGGTCCGTCCGGGTTTGAATGGGCGCCAGCCCGTGTCTGGCGCACCGAAGCTGAATCCTTCGCCGACCTGGTGGAGCACGATGTCCTCGGAAACTCCTACGCCTGGCTTGGCGAACCCGGACCGAATACGATCGTGATCGAGGGACACATCGACGAAATCGGGTTCCTCATCACCTATGTCGACGAGAAGGGATTCATCTGGTTCGATAAGGTAGGGGGCTGGGACGATCAGGTTGTCGTCGGCCAGCGGGTGCGGATCGAGACGGCTGACGGTACGGTGCGCGGAGTCATCGGCAAGAAGGCGGCCCATCTCCTGAAGCCGTCCGACCGCTCGAAGGTAACCGAAATCGCGGATCTCTGGATCGATATCGGCGCCGGCACCCGGGAAGAAGCGCTCTCCCGGGTGCAGATCGGCGATCCTGTCGTGCTCGATGTCGAAACCCTCGAATTGACCGACACACTCTGGGTTTCCCGCAGCATCGACAATCGCGTCGGCGCCTTCGTCGCGCTGGAAGCATTGCGGTTGCTGGCCGATTCGCGGCCGGCGGTTCCGGTCGTCGCGGTTGCCGCGACGCAGGAAGAAATCAACATGTCTGGCGCGCTGCACATGTCGTTCCGAGTCAAGCCGATGATCGGCATCGCCATCGATGTCACCCACGCCACCGACTACCCGGACGCCGGCAAGAAGTCGGACAACGATGTGAAGTTGGGTGGCGGTCCGGTCCTGACCCGTGGCTCGTCCATCAATCCGCGCGTGTTCGCCGGGCTGTTCGAGGCTGGCCGTCAACTCGGCATCACCACCCCGATCCAGGCGGCTGGCCGGGCCAGTGGCACCGACGCCGACGCCATGATCCGCTCGGGCGCCGGGGTTGCGCCCGGACTGGTGTCGATTCCGAACCGCTACATGCACAGCCCGAACGAAGTCGTCAGCCTCGATGACTTAACAGCAGCGGCCCGTCTCATTGCCGCCTTCGTGCAGACGATCACCCCGGAGTCCGACTTCCGGCCGTAGGCGCGCAATCACGGCCACCACCGGTAGGGTAGGCCTACGGTTCCACTTCCAGGATGGGAAGGGGTCAGGGGTTGGGGTGGGCGCACAATCGACCACCCCCGCCCGAATCGTACCCGCGCCGGATAGCGGCCTTCTGTCGTCGAGGTGTCATGTTTGTCGCGCGACGAGGAAGACCACTACCGCGCCGCCTCGTGACTAGATGCCACGCGGGTCCGTGACGCAGCGCGGAAGGTCTTCCCTACCATTGGGTGACGACGGACCGTGGGCCATGTGCCCCAACAAATCGCCCAATGGCACCGCCAACCACTCCTGTCATTCCGAGCTTGCGAGGAATCCCCGCCGCAGGCGGTAAAAGGAGTTCTTGGTACCGGCTTGGCCGGGGGATTTCTCCTCCGTCGTCGTCGAAGTGACACAAAGAGCGTCGCTTGTGGCAGTTGAACGGACTGCTAGGCAAAGACCCTATCGGTCGACCGGCGCTTTCTGGCATTTCGGGCAGAAATACGTGCCACGACCGCCGACGCGAATCTTCTCGATCGTGGTTCCGCAAACGAAACACGGTACACCCGATCTGCCATGCACCGCCGGAAATCCGTCAACCGGGAATGCACGATTGTGGATGATCTTCGCACCGCCCTGGGCGATCCCGGCAGCCAGGACCTTTGGCACCGCCTCCAGGATGCGCCGGCGCTTGATTGCCGATACCGCATTCGCCGCCGTCGCGGGGTGAACCCTGGCCCTGAACAGGACTTCGTCGACGTAGATGTTGCCGAGTCCGGCGATGAATGACTGGTCGAGCAACAGCGTTTTCACGGGAATGCCGCGCCGTGCGAACACCGCGCCGAGCACCGCAGTGTCAAGGACCTCCGTCCCTTCGGGTCCGAACCCGAATGCGGCGATGGCGGCTTCCACATCATTGCTCGGCATCAGCCGGAACCAGCCGAACTGGCGAACATCGCTGAACCAGGCGATGGTGCCGTCTTCGAGCCGGAACGTGATGTGGGTGGTTTTGTGAGGATATGGACCCGCCGGATCCGGGACTGGATGCCCGGCCACCAGGCGCGAACCGTCCGGCAGCATCACGGCCACCTGCCCGGCAAGCTTGAGGTGTACCAGCAGGCTCAGGTTGTCATCGAAATGCAGAATCAGGACCTTGGCCCGGCGATCCGCCGCCCGCAACATTCTCCCCACCAGCACCTGAAGATCCGGTAGCGGTGAGTCGCGGAGGAGCTTGTCAAGACCGACATCAATGGCGGTGATTCGCTTCCCGCTGAGACCACGCTCGAGGTACCGGCGTGCGGTTTCAACCTCGGGAAGTTCAGGCACGCGAATGCGGAGACGCCGACTCTTCGCGGCGCATCCATTGGGCGGCCTGGACCGCCACTTCGACGCCGATTTCCTCGTCGTGGGAAACCGAGATCACCTTGGCCATAACATCCCACGCGGCGAACTTCGCCTGACGATGGATGGCCTCGTAGACCGTCTGACGAGGTCCCATCAGGCGGCCCTGGGTCAGGAACGAGACCTGCCAGGAATCCCCCGCCCGCGTCAGCCTGATTTGGTCCTTCCCCTGACGCCAGGTAAATGATTCAGGTTGCTCGAACCCGTCTCCGGTCTGCATGACCATGCTCAACCACCGCCACCAGGAGGAAGACGTGTTCCTCCATGCGCCCACGAGTACCTGGTCGATCGCCAATGCGCCATCCCCCGCGCCCGCGCTGTGGCCGAAATGCGCCATCGCCCCCGCAACCAAACGAGGAACTCGCCAGGAGACTCCTGCAATCCGGCCGTGTTCGATGGTTCATTCCGCAGCCATGCCACAACCAGGCTTGTTGACATACCGATGTGAAGGTGTCGACAGTTCCCGCTGGCTCGATCAAGGTGAGGTACAGGCGACATTCCGGCAAGGTGAAGGCCTGAATTGGAAATCCGGAGTGCGCCATGGCTTCGAGCGTCCAGCCAACGTTCGGAGTCGTCGTCGGGGCAGTGTACCGCACTGTCCGGTGCGCTGCCGCTCACTGGCTCGTGCCGACATCCACGAATACGCCGTCTGCGTCCCGCATGACCGGGAAGATCGCGACCACAGAGTCGGTGTTGAGCGGACCGTAGATGTGCGGGTAGACCTCTCCGGGTGCGTCGTAGCGAGCCTCTGGTGCGATCTGGTTCATGTCGAGCGCGAGTACCTGGAACGGTCTCGGATCGCCCTGGTAAAAAAGATTGCCGACCACCACGATCTCGTCGATGCCGTTCGTGCAGTGGATAAAGCCATCGGCGTCGTACGCCTCCGGCACGTAGGTCGCTTCGCCCTCGTTGGCCTCCCAGACCGGCACTGGCACCAGATGGTAGGTGATGCCTGCTTCGCGGGACTCCGCCGCGCTCCGGTAGTGTGTCAAGCTCAACCCCCGTATGATTCAATCGCGAGAACGACGGCGCTCGGCGCCACGACCAGATTGTAGTTCCCCGTCCGTTTGCCTGGCGGGTGACAGCCGGCAGGTACCAACAACCAATGACCAACAACGATTCCGGCCATTCGGAGCGTCGCCGCGAGGACTGGATTTCGATCCTGCGCGCCAATGGCATACGGCCTTCACGGGCGATGGGCCAGAATTTCCTCGTTGAGCCCGATGTCGCTGACGCCATCGCGGAGTCAGCCGGAATCGCCCTCGGCCAGACGGTGCTCGAGATTGGGCCTGGCATGGGCATGTTGACCCGAGCCCTGGCGGCAACCGCGGCGCAGGTCGTTGCCGTCGAGCTCGATCGCGACCTGAAGGCATTCCTCGATCAGGACCTTGCCGGCCTGTCAAACGTCACGGTCGTCGAAGGCAATGCCTTGCAGATCGATATCTCCTCCCTCCTGCCGGACGACTATGTCCTGGTTGCGAATCTCCCGTACAGTACCGGGACGCATATCGTCCGACGTTTCCTCGAGGCGGATCACGCGCCACGGGAGATGACCGTGATGTTGCAGCGGGAAGTGGCGGAGCGCCTCGTCGCCGAGCCGCCGGACATGTCGCTCCTGACCCTGGCGCGGGTCATTCATGCCGAGGCTAATCTCGCCTTCCATGTACCACCGGAGGCCTTCTGGCCGGAACCGAACGTCGAGTCGTCCGTCGTCCGCCTGCAGGTCCGTGACCAGCCGCTGCTCGATCACGACCAGGCTGCCGCCGTGTTCCGGCTTGCCACCATGGCCTTCCAGCGTAAGCGCAAAACCATCAGCAATGGCCTGTCGCAGGGGTTGGGACACCCCAAACAGGACGTTGACCGGATCCTGGCCAGTGCCGGGCTCGATCCGACACTCCGGCCACAAAACCTGAGTCTCCAGGACTGGATCGCCATCACGGAACGGCTGGATCAGTGAACGGAGAGGGTGCGGTGACGCTGGTATCTCCCGCCAAGGTCAATCTCGGGCTGGAGATCCTCGGCAAACGCCCTGATGGGTACCATGAGATCCGCACCGTGATGGCGCGGGTGACACTCCACGATACGTTGCACGTTGGGCTCGATCCAACACGGCTGCCGCCTTCCCCTCCCGTGGACGGCGTCGAGTCAAACCTCGTCGACACCGCACTGACGGCATTCCGAGTGCGATTGCCCGGATTTCCTTCCGTCACCTGGTCGCTGGAGAAACACATCCCGGTCGCCGCCGGACTCGGCGGTGCCAGCAGCAACGCCGCAGCCGCGCTCATAGCCGCCAACAGGATTGCTGGCGGTCAGCTGGACTCCCCCGCCCTGACCCGGATCGCGGCCACGATCGGCAGCGATGTGCCCTTCTTCCTGGGCGCACCGGTTGCGCTCGCGTCTGGACGCGGCGTGGAACTGGAACCAGTTGTCGCCAGCTCGCTCGACCTGTTGCTGGTCGTGCCCGCGCTGCGAATTCCGGCCAAGACGGCCACACTGTATTCCCTCCTGGCGCCTTCTGATTTCAGCGATGGCACGGCTGTTGATGACACAGTCCGGCTCCTTGCCTCCACCGCAGCACTCGACCGGTCCCACCTCCGCAATGCCTTCAGCCGGGCGCTTGGTACCATCGATACACGGATGGGCGAGCTTCAGGCCCGGCTCGACGGTCTCGGGGTGACGTGGGCGTTGAGCGGGGCTGGCCCGTGTCACTACGTCATCATTGAGCAACCGCAACACGAGGCCCTGATTGGCGAACTCCAGGCATCCTTCGGGCACTGGTTGAACTTCCACTCGGTCCAAACGGCCGCATCGCCGGAGCCTGGGTGATGGTTGCGCCACCGTCCGGCCACCAACCCGCCGGCGAACGGAGCAGCCGTCGCTC
Source organism: uncultured Sphaerobacteraceae bacterium (assembly GCA_964610045.1). GTDB lineage: Bacteria > Chloroflexota > Chloroflexia > Thermomicrobiales > UBA6265 > JACCYX01. The sequence goes on along the minus strand of CAZSUN010000005.1, from coordinate 16,668 downwards.
GGTGGTTGTCACCGGTCTTGCCGCAGGTCTCTTCGGCGGTGCCTGGTTCACCGGATTGTCGGTCCTGGCCCGAGGGCGTCATCCCCAGATTCTGGCAATCGGTGATGACGACTGGCAGGTCGTGCTGGTTGAGCACCGCTCTCGCCGCGCCCTGATCCTGGCTGGCAACACGCCGGTGGCCGATCCCGCCGACATTGCGGCACTCCTCGGCGCCTGGCGTCCCGGAGTGGATATCGTCGCTGGCAATCAGGAATCGCTTGCTGGACTCGACGAGCAAACTTCCGACCAGCTTGCCCCGTCACTCACGATCGTACTCAACACCGGCGACACGCCCCAATCAGGGCTGCGCCGCGCAATCGGCGATGGCCTCCACCTTCGTCTCGGAAGCATCTCCATTGAGTTCACGCCCACCGGCTCGACGGCGGACATGAATGGATCTGGCTGGATCGCGCACCTGCGCGTCAATGATCTGGTCGTTGCGATCGCACCGTCGCTGGACGTCATCGCGAACCACGGCGACATATCGTCGGCGCTTGCGCTCGCGCCCGCCGGGGATGTGGCCGTCGCCAGCAGCCGGATGCCACAGGCGGCCATCGCCACCAACCAGTCGAACCTCCGGGACATCGATTTCGGGACGGAATCAGCGTCGGCGGAGACCACGCTGGTCCGGATCTTTCCGGGAGATACGGCCCGGATGGAGTTCCGGGACGGTGTGCTCAGATTGCCGGCATGGACATCAATGGTGCAGATTCCTTAGCCTGCAGGAGAACCCCTCCCGTCACAATGGTCGTAGTGGAACTGGAGCTTCGCAGTCATGGAGGGCCGCCACGCCGCCGGCAAAGAAGAGCCGTACCCTCGCGAACTCATGCTCGAACGCCTGCGGTTCCGTCACCGAGGCGAGATGCCGCACGACACCGGCCAGCGCCGCCCCGATGATATGGCGGTCAACCGGGTCGCCGATTTGGGCCAGCAACTCCGGATCGGCATTGATGGCAGCGTCGATGATCTCGATGATCTCCATGGCAACCAGCGCGCTCAGTTCTTCGTTTGCGGCATACATCCTGAGCCGGGCACGAGCTTGTGCGTCGAGCGGATCCAGCAGCCATGAGCGAATCCAGAGTACGGACACATCGAGCGCGGTTTGGTCCGGCGTTCGTCGCGCGAAGCTCTCCTCGAAACGCCGGCCCGCGTTCCCGATATCCGCTCGCACGATATCGAGCTTGGCCGGGAAGTGGAGCGACACCGTACGCGGAGCGACTTCGGCCAGTTCGGCGATGTCGGGTATCGTGGTTTCCGTATACCCCTTCTCACCGAACAGCCGAATCGCCGCGTCAATGATCGCGTCGCGCCGTTTTGCCTTGTTTCGTTCCCGCAACGTCGCTTCGGCCACTGCACTCGTCTCCGCTTGATCCGCTACCCGCATATGTTTGCGTGGCATTGCATATTTGCAGTGTACTGCATATTCGTGTATCGTAGGTGACGGCGTGATTCTCACGCTGTCCCTCACCTTACAGGAGTCACCATGGCACGCCGGCTCTATGCCCTTGCACGGTACTGTGTCCAGCATCGAAAGCTGGTCCTCACCCTTTGGCTCGCGCTCCTCGTGAGTGTTGTCGTACTGGGCACAGCCTTCAAGGGCGAACTCTCGAACGAACTGTCCATTCCCGGGATCGAAGCCCAGCGGGCGCAGGACCTCCTGGCAGAGGAATACCCTGCCGCCAACGGCGGTACGATCCGGGTGGTGCTGGCAGCGCCGGCCGGCTCTTCCCTTGTCGATGGCGCGGCGCAGGACGCGATAGGCGTGGTCCGCGACGATATCTCGGCGATCGACGGCGTTGCCGGGGTACAGGACCTTACCGTTTCCCAAAGCCAGGACATCGGGTTCTTCGATGTCGTGATGGTTGGCATACCAACCGACGTAACTTCCGTGCAGCGGGATGCCGTGGAAACGGCGACCGAACCGCTGCAGGACGCTGGGTACCAGGTGGAGTTCACCGGCTCGGCCATGGCCGAAGCCGAAGTGGAGTCCGGCGCATCGGAGTTGATCGGCGTCGCCATCGCCTTCGTGGTGATGCTGGTGACGCTCGGTTCACTGATCGCGGCCGGCCTGCCGATCCTGACCGCGCTGATTGGCGTCGGTGTTGGCATCATGGGCGTGCAGATCGCGTCGCGGTTCTTCGATCTCTCGAGCACCACCACAACCCTCGCCACGATGATCGGCCTCGCCGTCAGTATCGATTACGCGCTCTTCATCGTCGCTCGTCACCGGGAACTCCTGCGCCAACCTGGCATGCCCATCCATGAGGCTGCCAGCCGCGCCATCGGCACCGCTGGTAGCGCCGTCGTTTTCGCCGGCCTCACTGTGGTGATCGCGCTCACTTCGCTGTCGGCGGTAGGCATTCCGTTCCTCTCGGCCATGGGCATCGCCGCCGCCGGAACCGTCGTCGTGGCCGTCCTGATCGCCCTTACCCTCGTCCCGGCCTTGCTGGGATTTGCCGGGGAACGCCTGCGGCCGAAGAAGACGCATGCCGAGGGCCACGATCACACCGCTCACCACCCATCGATCTTCCTGACGTGGGCCCGCACTATCCAGAAGGCTCCCGCCGTCGTTCTGGCCATCGGCGTGGCGCTCCTGATCGTCTGCGCCGTGCCCATGACGCACATGCGGCTCGGTCTTCCCAGCAACGAAACGCAGCCGGTCGAGACGACCGCATACCAGAGCTACTCATTGCTGACCGAAGGATTCGGCGAAGGCTTCAACGCGACGATCATTTCGGTGGTCGATGTCGAGAACATCCCGGAGGCAAACCGGCAACAGGTGGTTGACGATGTTGCCGCCCTGATCGCCCAGGATCCGAACGTGGCGATGGTCGCACCGGCAACCTTCAGCCAGTCCGGTTCGGTCGCGCTCATGAGCATCGTGCCCTTCACCGGGCCTGACGATCCGGCGACGGAGGATCTGGTGCAGCGCCTGCGCGATCAGCCGCGCGCACTCGTCGAGCAGGCAGGCGGTGAAGCGTTCGTCACCGGTACAACCCCGATGGCGATCGACATATCGGCGAAACTCGCCGATGCGCTTCCGGTGTTCATCGGCATCATCGTCATCCTGGCCATCGTGCTGCTGGTGATCGCTTTCCGATCGCTCCTGGTGCCGGTCAAGGCGGTCATCGGCTTCCTGCTGACGATTGGCGCCACGCTTGGCGCGGTGGTCTGGATCTTCCAGGATGGGCACCTGAACGGGTTGCTGGGTATCAGCAGCACTGCCCCGATCGTGAGTTTCATTCCGGTGATCCTGATCGGCATCCTGTTCGGGTTGGCGATGGACTACGAGGTGTTCCTGGTCAGCCGAATGCGCGAGGACTACCACCACTCGGGCGATCCGGTCTACGCTGTGATTCGCGGCCTGGAACACAGCGGACGAATCGTGCTCGCCGCCGCCCTGATCATGGCGGCCGTGTTCGGCAGCTTCTTCCTCATGGACGACCCGATCATCAAGTCGATTGCCTTCGCCCTCACCTTCGGTGTCCTGGTCGATGCCCTGGTGGTCCGGATGACATTGGTGCCGGCCGTGATGTTCCTGCTCGGTGAACGGGCCTGGTGGTTCCCGAAGGCGCTGGAGCGCATCGTGCCCGATGCCGATATCGAAGGCGCCAGCCTCCCCGCCTTCACGCCGCAGGCAAAGGTTGAGGTCGACCGGTCTGCCTCCGCCATCGGTGGGGTTCCGGTGAACGCATAGCGGCCAGCTTCACAATCCGCTTTGCGTGAAACCGCGCCCGGTGGGAAATCCACCGGGCGCGCTGACATCTGGCCCGTTGCTGACAAACGCTTGGCGTGGAGGAACAGGTCTACTGTGCGCCATGCCGAACCACCTTCCCAACGACGGCCGTTTGGTTCGAACCGGCGGCAGCCGCCTGCAGAAATACGGAACTCCGGGAGAACCGCGGGTCATACCGAATCCGAGTGAATAGTCGCGGTTCATCGCAGGGTCGACCCGAGCCTGTCGTGAGGCGAAGCCGAAGGCAGCGAAGCAGGTCACGCCCGGAACGGTAAATCACCCAAGCTTCGCAGCTACCGGGAGATCCAGCAACGATCAGCCGGATAGGTACCAGACAGCAGGTGATGCGATACCACCTGTATGAATGAACACACGGAACCGGAAGATGTGCGCCAGGTAGCAGTGAAGGCAATCATTCCGACCGATTGCCGGAGTGTGAAGCCGGTTTCGTGGTGAACTGGGCTACTCGTCCACCCGGGAGTTGCGTGGCGGTTGTCCCGATTCCCGGCGCTGCTCTTCCTCCAGCCAGGTTCGCAGCACGTCCTCCTCGCCGGGAGATGATTGCCGGTTGGGCGGTGTGCCACCGCTCCTGGTCTGGGCGGTGCGCCCTCTGCCGCTGACCGGCGCAGCGCGGTCGTTGGCGGGCCAGGTCTCCGTCCAGCCAGAGCGAAGATCGGCTTCGGTCGGTGGGGCCTGGTCTTCCCAGTGGCGCACCTCGCGAATCCGCAGGTTGGCCGTGGTATCGACACCAGGAACAATGGGTGTTGGCTCGATCCGGTCTGGTTCCGGAGCGGACACTGGCACAGGCGCAGGTCGACGTACCGTGGCCGTGGGAGCCGGTGCGGCCGCGACCAGGTCGTCGGTCGACCGCTCCCGCACCAGCATGCCGAATATCGTGGCCAGCATGGCCGCCACGGTCAGGCCCAGCAACACGTTGTCGAAACCGGTCGCCAGGACCCTCGCCAGGACGCTCTCGCGAATCATCGCGGGCAGGTTGCCGTCGTGCAGGTCGTCCCGCACGAACTGGATCATTGCCGCCTGGAAGAGGATTCCGGAAAACAGGGCGATGAGCCCACCGTAGAGTCGTCCGCCGGGCCCGGGATGATAGTTGAACGTCGCCGCTGCTCCGTAGCCAACCACACCGGTGACCACCACCATCGTGAGGACCGCGACTCCGAACCGGGAGACGCCATCGTCGATTCCGGTTTGGTCAGACAGCCAGTCACCCCATCGTCCCGACCAGGCGACCGCCACCAGGTACGACAGCATCAACCCTGCGGCGCTGCACACTTCGCGTAGACCGCCCCGGTACATCCCGATCGGGACCAGCAGGATGAGGATGAGAAGGAGGAGGGCGTCGAGCGCCAGGGACGCGATCATGGTGCGGCCACTCTAGCACACCCCTGCTTCGCCACCCGGTCAGAACCCCTGCGCGATGCGCTGGAGGCCATCAAGCGGGATGCGGAGCCAGTCCGGCCGGTTGTCCAGTTCGTACCGGACTTCATACACCGCCTTGTCGACCATGTACAGGTCGAGCGCGAGGGTGAACGCCAGGGCGTCGTCCGGGACAAGCCGCACCGGCGAGGCAGTCACCGCAGCCCGGTACCGATCGACGAACCGTGCCTCTGCCGCTCGCCCCCACTCCATCAGGAGCGGCACGTCGGGTTCGCTGGCCGAGAAGCTCGCCGACGAAACCGCATAGTCGAGCGAACGGAGCATCCCCGCTACGTCCTTGAATGGTGAGTGCTTCTGGCGACGTTCCGCCATCGTCCGCGACGGCTCCCCCTCGAAGTCGATGATGACGAAGTCGTTGCCCACGCGAAGCACCTGCCCGAGATGGTAATCGCCGTGTACCCGGATTCGGGGTAGACCCGCCAGGACGCTGCCATCACCCAGCCGCTGAACGAGCGCGTGCTGGAGGCGATCGGCATCCGGCGCCGTGAGCGCTCCCTTCGCGCGCAGGCTGTTGCAGGTGACCGCGACTTCGTCGCGGATTCGTGCGGCAACCCGTCCGGCCTCACTCGCGTCGTGATACTCCGGCGCGAATGCTGGCAGGTCATCGCCGCTCGCCAACGCCGCGTGAAGTTCACCGGTGCGCTGACCCAGCAGGCCGACCTGATCGAGCAGGGCAGTACGCTCGGCTGCTGAACCTTCCAGTAGCGCAGCCGGCAACCAACGCCAGCAATCACCTTGATTGGAGACGAACCCCTGGACTGCCGCGAGTTCGATCGAATCCCGTCCGTCGTCAAACCGCAACACGAGCCCGCCAAGGTAGGTGGGTACGTGCCGGAATCCCGTTCGACCGGTCAGGAAGGCGACGATCTCGGAATCCGGATTGGTGCCTGGTTGGAGTTTACGGAAGAGTTTCAGGACTGCGGCATCACCGTAGATGATCGAACTGTTGCTCTGCTCGCCGGAGAGGAGCCGTGCCGGGAGTGTCGTCCAGCGCTCGGTGAGTTCGGAGGGCGACTCCCAGTGCAGCGATGCGCCGGCGAGATCGCTCGCCGGAAGCTCCAATCCTTCCTCGAATCCTGCCGCCAGCCAGGCAAGGAAACCTGGCCGTGCCGTCGCATCTCGCGGCGGAGTGGCATCGTCCAGGGTCACGAGGTACGTCGAGGCGCTGCCATCCTCGAAGGTCACGGTGTCGGCGGAGATCGCGACGGTTGCTCCTTGCATGGGGATCCGGGTGATCGGGAGTCGCGAATGTCCGGCAACCACCCGCGACTTGTCACCGTACCATCGCTGAGCCGAGAGCCAGGCAATGAACGCCTGATCCCGGCTGCCCTTCGGATCCTCGAACGTCACGACGGCTCCTCATCCTCACTCGGGCGTTCGAGCCGGAACCAGTAGAAGCCGTGGGGGCCGAGCGTCAGGAAGTACGGCAGGGTTCCGATCGGTGGGAACCGGATCTCACCGATCAACTCGACTGGCTGCCAACCGTCGAACTCGGAGAGGTCGATCTCGGCGTACTGCACGAACCGGCTCAGATTGACGACGCAAAGCAGCACTTCGTGCTCGTACTCGCGCAGGTATACCAGCACCTTGAGGTTTTCCGGATGCAGGAACCGGAGCGAGCCCCGCCCGAACGCCTTGTACCGCTTGCGGACCGCCAGCACCCGCTTGTTCCAGTTCAGCAGTGACGTCGGTGTCCGGTTCTGCGCTTCGACATTCACCGCCTGGTAGCCGTAGACCGGGTCCATGATGACCGGGGAATAGAGCTTCGCCCAATCTGCCCGGCTGAAACCCGCATTCCGGTCACCAGACCACTGCATCGGGGTGCGCACGCCGTTCCGGTCGCCAATGTAGATGTTGTCGCCCATGCCGATTTCGTCGCCGTAGTACAGGCAGGGCGTGCCCGGCATCGACATCAGCAGCGAGGTCATCATCTCCATCTGGCGGCGGCCGTTGTCGAGAAGTGGCGCCAGGCGTCGCCGGATCCCGACATTGATCCGCATCCGCGGATCCTTGGCGTACTCGTAGTACATGTAGTCGCGTTCGGCGTCGGTCACCATCTCGAGCGTGAGTTCGTCGTGATTGCGCAGGAAGATGGCCCACTGGTTGCCCGGGCCGATTTCCGGGGTCGACTCCATGATTTCGACGATCGGGGTCCGCAGTTCCCGGCGCATCGCCATGAACATGCGCGGCATCAGCGGGAAATGGAATGCCATGTGGAATTCGGGATCGTCCTCGGTCCCGAAGTACTCCACCACATCGCTCGGCCACTGGTTGGCCTCGGCCAGCATGATCGCGCCGGGGTATTCCGTCTCGATCATTTGACGGGCACGACGCAGGTACTGATGAGTCTCCGGCAGGTTTTCGCAGTTCGTGCCCTCACGCTCGTAGAGATACGGCACGGCGTCGCAGCGGAAACCGTCGAGCCCGATGTTCATCCAGAACCGCATGATGTCCAGCATTTCGCGCTGGACGTCTTCATTGTCGAAGTTGAGGTCCGGCTGGTGACTGAAGAATCGGTGCCAGAAGTACTGGCCGGCAACCGGATCGAACGTCCAGTTGGAGACCTCGGTATCGGTAAAGATGATTCGGGTGCCTGTGTAGGTTGTCGGATCGTCGGTCCAGACGTAGTAATCGCGCTTCGGCGAGTTGGGATCGCTCCGCGCCTCCTGGAACCATGCGTGCTGGTCGGACGAATGGTTCATGATCAGGTCGGCTATCACACGGATACCCCGCGCGTGCGCTGACGCGATCAGTTCGGCGAAGTCTTCGACCGTGCCATAGGTCGGGTCGACCGAAACGAAGTCCGAGATATCGTAGCCATCGTCGCGGAGCGGTGAAGGGTACAGCGGCATGATCCAGAGGCAATCGACACCGAGGTCGCGGATGTAGTCGAGCTTCTCGATCACCCCGCGAATGTCGCCGTAGCCATCGCCCGAACTGTCGAAAAACGACTTCACCGGGATCTGATAGATCACGGCGTCCTTGAACCACAATTGGTCGCGGTTCAGCATGCCACCCTCCACCCACTGCGCTCCCGCAGGCGGGGAATACGAACCGGGAACCATTCCCGATTCAGCGAATCACACGTTCGGGTCCACAAAATCCTGATGCACCCATCTCTGGATGCTGAAGATCATCGCTGGGTTATACCCGGGATCGAGTCGCACCCACTGGTGCGCGCCAGTCCACAGAAACGGTTCGTTGGTGAACAGCTCCTGCGCCCGGAACTGGCCGTGCTCTTCAATCCCCCAGTCCCACAGCGGGAGCCGGATGTCGGACTCGTGCGCGTGGAACGGATCGAGATTGACAACGACGAGAATGGTATCGGAACCGTCCCGGGTAGCCTTGTAGTACGCGAGGATGTTGTCATCCGAAGTGTCGATGAACCGCAGGTTATCGTACTCCTGCAGGGCAGGGTGCTCGCGGCGTATCCGGTTGAGGCGTCCGATGTAGTCGCTGATATTTCCGGGTCGGTCCCAGTCCCAGACCTTGTACTCGTATTTCTCGGAGTTGAGGTACTCCTCCTTCCCCGGCACCGGTGTGTTCTCGCAGAGTTCGAATCCACTGTAGATACCGTAGACGCTCGACATCGTTGCCGCGAGCACGACCCGGAACTGGAAGGCCGGTCGCCCACCCTGCTGCAGGATCGTTGGCAGGATGTCGTGCGTGTTGGTGAAGAAGTTACCCCGCATGTACTCCTTGACGGACGTCTGGGTCAATTCTTCCCCGTACTCCCGGAGTTCCTGCTTGAAATTCCGCCATGTGAAGTAGGTGTAGCTCTGGGCGAATCCGGCCTTGGCCAGCGCTTTCATCACCTTTGGCCGGGTGAACGCTTCCGAGAGGAAGATCACGTCCGGATGATCCTTGCGGACGTTCGCGATCAGCCACTCCCAGAACACGGTCGGCTTGGTGTGCGGGTTGTCGACCCGAAAGGTCTTCACGCCGTTATTGACCCAGAACAGGATGATCCGCAGCATCTCGTCCCAGAGTGATTGCCACGACTCCGTCTGGAAGTTGAGCGGATACATGTCCTCGTATTTCTTGGGGGGATTTTCGCCGAACTTGATGGTGCCATCCGGCCGGATGAAGAACCACTCCGGATGCTCGGTCAACCACGGATGCTCGGGCGAACCCTGGAGGGCGACATCGAGGGCGATTTCCATGCCGTGTTCGGCGGCGCGATCGACCAGATGCCGGAAATCCTCCAACGTGCCAAGGTCGGGATGAATCGCGTCGTGCCCGCCTTCCGCGCTGCCGATCGCGTATGGGACTCCCGGGTCACCGTCCACCGAGACCAGCGAATTGTTGCGGCCTTTGCGCTTGGTGGTGCTGATCGGATGGATCGGCGTGAAGTAGAGGACATCGAACCCCATGTCCTGGATCCGGGGCAGTTGTCGCTCGACATCGGCGAACGTTGCGCTGCGGTCCGGCTCGGTGCCCGCGGAGCGTGGGAACATCGAGTACCACGCGGCAAACCGGGCCGCCACCCGGTCAACCGTGACGGTCAAGGTAGGCTCGGAGTACGTTCCGCCCCGGCGTGACCGGAGCCGGGCAATCACATCGAGCAGGGGTCCGGAGTTCAGCGCTTCCACCGACCCCGCCTGAGATCTGGCTGATTCCGCATCCGCAATCGCGCCGTCAAGGATGGCGAGATCGCGCTCGCCGGCCCGGGTCCGAAGCTCCTGGATGATGTGGATGCCTTCGATCAACTCACTCGCGATGTCGACGTTGGCGGCGAGTTTCTTGTGCACTTCGTCGAGCCAGCTGCCGTGGTAATCGGGAAAGGCGGCGACACGGTATTCGTACGTCGTGTTATCGGGCACCGTGAACGCGCCGCGCCAGCGGTCGTTGTCGACGTGTTCCATCGTCGCTTCGGACCAGCGCTCCTCCCCGGCACGGCGATGCTGCACCACCGCCACCAGCAGGTCGTGCCCGTCACGGAAGATATCGGCGGTAACCTCGACCCCGTCTCCCGTCTCACGTTTCACGGGGTACCGGCCGCAGTCGACCTGCGGTTGAACATCTTCGATCAGGATGCCGCTGGGCGCGTCCATGCACTCTCCGCTCGAAGCCGATTCCGCCGCCGGCAACGGTCGAACCTGGCCCCTGTCGCCGTGTTTCTCCTGCGGCAGATGGTACAACGCGCCTCCCTTGCCGTCACGGACAGGGGAAGCCCGGTGGCTGCCGGCGCAGACCCTGGCGGAGGTTGCCTTGTTGATAACGGAGGCATGGTTGGCGAGCCTCGATCCGGTCCGGTTGCACGTCCGTCGTAAGATTGCCACGGCGAACCGGAGGTTGGCCCCGCCACATTGACTGACTTCCCCATCTAGGGGGCCAGGCCGATCGACAGGATTTCGACCGGCCAACGGAGAGAGACGATGCGATACGACGTGCGCTACCAGGTTGGTGGCGAGGAATATTCCACCGAAGTGGACGCCAACGATGCGGCGATGGCTGTCTCGATGGTTCAGGACGAGCACCTCAGTTCGTCCGAAGTATTCGAACTGATTCAGGTGCAGTTGCTGGACGACATGCCCGATACCGTTCAACCGGTGCCTGAGGCTCCATCAAGCAGCTGAACGCAGTCACCGGAACTGGCTGCCCGACGACCGGTGAGCGGGGAACCCAACCCTGCCCTCCGGCTGGCAGTCAGCGGTGTCGGCCGTCCTCTCGCGTCAGCTGTGGAGCGAAAATTCACCCATGACCGCACCGACTTCGGGGCCAGGGGTTCGACCCGGCACCCCATCACCCCTTGGCGCCACCATTGCAGGCTCCGGCACCAATTTCGCGGTGTACTCGAAAGACGCGACCGCGGTGGATATCTGCATTTTTGATGGGGACGACGCCACGCCGGTACAAACGGTTCGACTGCCAGAACGGACCAACTTCGTTTGGCACGGTTGGATCGACGGAGTCACCGACGGAACACGGTACGGATTGCGGGTCGATGGGCCGTACCATGCCGAGCAGGGACTCCGCTTCAACCCGGCCAAGCTGCTGGTTGACCCGTACGCGCGATCGATCCACGGCGCGGTCACCAACAACCCTGCCCTGTATGCCTACAGCCAGGATGATCCGGAGGCGGATACCGAACCGGACACTTCACCGAACGACGGATTCATGCCGAAAGCAGTCGTTGTGGAAACCGCGTTCGACTGGGGTGACGACCGGCGGCCGGAAACACCGCTGGAGCAGTCCGTCATTTACGAAGCACACGTCAAGGGCCTGACCAAACTCCATCCCGATGTGCCCGAACACCTGCGGGGAACCTACCTCGGCGCGGCGCATCCCGCCGTCATTAGTCACCTGCAGCATATTGGCGTCACTGCGATCGAGTTCCTCCCGGTCCACGCGCATGTGACCGAACCGTTCGTCGCTTCCAAGGGACTGACGAACTACTGGGGCTACAACACCCTCGGATTTTTCGCCCCCGAGTCCGGTTACGCGACGGCAGGCGGCAGGGAAGTCGTCGAGTTCAAGGAGATGGTGAAGGCGTACCACGCTGCCGGCATCGAGGTCCTGCTCGACGTGGTGTACAACCACACCTGCGAGGGGAACCACCTTGGCCCGACCCTCTCCTTCCGTGGCATCGACAACCTGACCTACTACTACCTGCTCCCCGGCAAGCCGGAGTACTACCTGGACCTGACGGGCACCGGGAACTCGCTGCAATCGGCGAATCCACAGGTGCTCAAGCTGATCATGGACAGCCTGCGCTACTGGGTCGAGGAGATGCACGTCGACGGGTTTCGGTTCGATCTCGCCAGCACGCTCGGCCGTGAGCACTACGACTTCGATCCTCACAGCGGCTTCTTCGATGCCATCAACCAGGACCCTGTCATTTCGCAGGTCAAACTCATTGCTGAACCGTGGGATGTCGGCGAGGGTGGCTACCAGGTTGGCCGCTTCCCGGTGATCTGGTCCGAGTGGAACGACAAGTTTCGCGATGCCACACGTTCGTTCTGGAACGCCAACAGCAAGGGCATCGCCGAAATGGGCTACCGGTTGACCGGTTCGTCCGATATCTACGAGGAAACCGGCCGCGGTCCGCGCGCCAGCGTCAATCTCGTGACGGCCCACGACGGATTCACCCTCAACGACCTGGTGAGCTACTCCGAAAAACACAACGACGCCAATGGCGAAGACGGGATGGACGGTAACTCGCACAATATCTCTGCGAACTATGGCGTCGAAGGGGTAACCGGCGACCCCGAGATCATGTGCATACGCCGGCGCCAGCAGCGCAACATCCTGGCCACCCTGTTCCTGTCGCAGGGCGTCCCAATGCTGCTCGGTGGGGACGAGTTCAATCGGACCCAGAGCGGCAACAACAACGCCTACTGCCAGGACAATGAGATCAGCTGGTTTAACTGGGAGTTCGACGAGGCAGCCCAGGACATGACCCGGTACGTACGGAGGCTCGCCCGGATCCGGCGCGATTTTCCCCTGCTGCGCCGCCGCCGGTTCTTCCGCGGCCGACCGAAGAGCCCGGATGGATTCAAGGACATCGCCTGGATTCGTCCCGATGGCAAGGACATGTCCGATGCCGATTGGGCAGCCGGTTCGAGTTCGATCGGTCTTCGACTGGCGGGAGATGAGATCGAAGAGCCCGATGCAGAGGGCAGCGTCATCGTCACCCCCTCCCTCATGCTGATCGTCCACGCTGGACCAGAGCCAATCGAGTTCGTCCTCCCCAACATCGATCGCACCGGGATCGAGCACACCTGGGAACTGATCCTCGACACTGACGACGCTCGCGGCGAGGCCGAGGCCCGGTTTGCCGAAAGCTCAACCGTGGCGATTCCTGGCCGGACGATCTGGCTCCTGCTCGGCAGCCCTGACCGGGAGTGATGCCGGATACGCATCTGCCGTCGCCGTGGTGCAGTCCAGCCATTGGAAAGCAACGTTGAAGGCCATGATCCGTGTGGGGATCATGGCCTGTTCCGGGTTGACGGAGATGTTGGACGCCCTGGTTACGCCTGGTGCAGACCGGTCGCATCGGTGGGAACCAGCGCCAGCAATTGCCGGAGCCGTTCCGCCTGCAACGGCGAAATTTCCCCCAGGAGCTGCGACAGGCGTCGCTTGTACGCCTCCCCGAGTTCGGCCAGGAGCGCCTGCCCGGTAGGAGTCAGGCTCGCCAGCACCATTCGCCGGTCGTCTGGGTGTGCGTGGCGTTCGGCCCATCCGTGGCGGGTGAGGATATCGACGTAGAGCGTGGCCGTTCGTCGCGCGACGGCGAGGCGCCGGGCGAGCTCCGACGGCGCGATGCCGCTCTCACCTACAGCCCCCAACTCCAGCAGGGCTCCAAACGCCCCGGCGGTGAGGTCGAGATCGGCCAACGCGTCGGTTGCCGCCCGATCGAGGGCGCCTGCGGTGCGCAAGAGCTGCATGAACGCGTCGAACCGGACCTTGTCTTCGTTTTCTTCCATCTCGACCGCGGCGATGGGTTCCGAATGGAGCCAACCGGGATGGACTGATCGCTTGTTCATGTCGGTCACCACGGAATTCCACCCCTGCTGAGCCTGTGAATGCTGGTTGCCGGGTCAGACACCTACCTACCTGCGTTTGCGAGGCGTACGGATACGGACACAGGGACCAGCCTGAACTTGTGCCGATAGTGTAAACGGGAACTGATGCCTGAAATGACGGGCTGGGCATGGTACTTCGGTTCAGGCCATGTCGGGGATTCCCCTACAGCTGAATCCTTGTTGGCGTCACTCAGGACTCGTGGTTCGTCAACAGTCCAGCCCGCAAGGCGTATTGCACCAGTTCCGCCCGGTTCGCCAGCCCGAGTTTCTGCATCGCCCGGTGCCGGTAGGTTTCCACGGTTTTCGGCGACAGCGAGAGGATATCCGCGGCTTGCTGGGCCGTGTGTCCCTCGGCCGTGAGCTTCACCACCTCGCGTTCGCGTTCGGAGAGCACCTGGCCGAGGTCGAGCTCGTCGCCGGAACTCACCCGCCCGAGATACCCTCGCAGGAGGGTCTTGGTGGCGGCAGGATCGAGGAAGACCTCTCCCCGCGCGACCGTCCGGATCGCGTCCAGCAGGTCGGTGTGTGCGCTGGATTTCCGTACATACCCGGATCCCCCCGCATCGAGCACTGGCAGCAGGTACCGCTCCTCGGCGTGCACGGTCAGGACCAGGACCCGGGAACCCAGCTTCAGGTTGGTTATTTCCCGGATCGCTTCCAGTCCTCCACCGGGCATCGACAGATCGGTCACCACGACTGCGGGAACGAGTTCGCGGGTCAGGTTGATCGCCGTTTCGCCGTCCTCTGCCTCGGCGACGACATCCATGTCAGCCTGCGATTCGAGCAGCGCCCGCAAACCCGCGCGCACGATGCCGTGGTCATCGGCGAGGAGAATCCTGATCCTGGTCGTCGGTTCGTTCATGGCCGGTCTTGTCTCCTCCCTCTCGCCGGTGAGAGGGCTGTATCCAGCGACATGGGAATCGATGCCGCAACCCTGGTGCCGTGGGGAGCCAGATGCCGGATCGCGAGGACGCCGCCCACCAGCGAGACGCGCTCTTCCATGCCGAACAGACCAAGCCCAAGGCCTTGCTCGTCCCGGATCACGGCGGGATCCGGATCGAACCCTTTCCCATTGTCGTCGATCGTCAGGTCGATCCGATCGTGGCCCTGGCGGAGGACGATGCCGACCCTGGTGGCGCCGGCGTGCTTGCCGATATTGGTGATGGCTTCCTGGGCGACCCGGTACAACACGAGTTCCACTTCGGGACGCACCCGGCTCCGGAATTCACTCAGGTCCAGATCCACATCGATCTGGTTGGTATCGCAAAACCGTTGGGCCAGTGCCTCCAGCGCTTCGCGCAGCCCGAGGTCATCCAGCGCGGGTGGCCGCAGTTCGAGCGCGAGCCGGCGCACGCTCTCGATGGCCTCAACCGTCAGTGATTCCAGCTGCTCGGCCGTATGGCGCACCTCTGCATGCTCGGACGACTTGAGCGCGGTTGCGCGGAGCAGCTGGGCAAACAGCACCTGGGCAGTGTCATCGTGGAGTTCGCGAGCGATCCGCTTGCGCTCACCTTCCTGGGCATCAATCACCTGGATGGCGAGTTGGCGCAGTTGGGCACGGTCGCGTTCCAACTCGTCCAGTGTCAGATTGAACGTCTCCACCAGGCGCGCCAGGCTGGGGTCGCTGGCCGCTGTGACCCGCGCTCGCGCCGTGAGATCGCCCGCACGCACCCGGTCAGCCAGCCGTTCGAGACTCTCCAGCGGTTGGAGCGCGGCCCTCAGCACCGCATAGTTCACCAAGCCGCTGGCAACGATCCCGATGGCGGCGAAAGCGAAGGCCAGCGTTTGCCGGTTCGTCTCCTCGATGGTCGCCGCCGTCACGTAGGTGCCAGCCACGGCGCCGATCACCACGATCGCGACGTTGGCGATCAGAACCTTGAACAGCAGCGGAACGTCACCAAGGCTTTGGCCGACGATCCTGCCGACCTTCCCCTTCGCCGCACTGGTTCCAGGAGGCGAGTACCGGTCAGACAAGGTCATGGAACACGGCTGGTATCATGTCGGCGTCAGTCATGACACCGGAAGGAAGGAAAATCGTTGGCCAGTTCATCCTCATTCGACATCGTTTCGAAGTTCGATCGGCAGGAATTGAAGAACGCGGTGGATCAGACCGAACGTGACGTGCGGTCTCGCTACGACCTCAAGGATACCAAGACCGAAATTTCCCTGACCGAGAAGGACATCACAATCGTTACCGCCTCCGAATACAGCCTTGGCGCAGTCCGCGATGTGCTCGAATCCCGCGTCATCGGCCGCAAGTTGTCGCTCAAGATCCTCGACTACGGTGAAGAGCAGGAAGCCTCGGGCGGGCGCATGCGCCAGGTGATCACCCTCAAGGAGGGGATTCCGGACGAGATCGCCAAGAAGATCACCAAGTCGATTCGCGACCAGTACAAGAAGGTAACGCCGCAGATTCAGGGCGACGCCGTGCGGGTCCAGGCGAAGAGCCGCGACGACCTCCAGGCGGTCATTCAACTCGTTCAGGGCGAGGACTACCCCGTCGCCCTCCAGTTCACCAACTACCGGTAGGTTCGCTACGCCGCCTCGCCGACAGTTCGGCGCATTCGGCCTTCTGTGTAGTCCGCACAGCGTAGCCGAAGAATCGTCACCGCTAACCCCTTCCCGAGTCGCTCACAGGGGGAGGTATGCCAGCGCCACAGGCACAACGAACCGGAGGGGAGGACCAGGCGAGCACCGGCAATCACCCCGGTGGCGTGTGCGCGGCTCGCGCGCGTCCTCCCGGATCGCGCCAGACGGTCGCCGGGAGGACACGCGGCTCTGGTCCATCCCCCTTCGCTGGCTGTCCAAACTTCAGACACACTCCACACCCCGTTCGGTCGTTTGTAGGGGCCGACCAGCGAGCGTCAGCGAGTGTGTGTCGGCCCGTCTATCAGAGTGGACGCGCTTCGC
>CAZSUN010000004.1:91181-94832 GCA_964610045.1 uncultured Sphaerobacteraceae bacterium | reverse complement strand
GCGGGGAACTGTCGTGGCTGGATTCGTGCTTCGGGCCAGCGACGCTGCATCTCCACCGCCATCTCGCCCAGCCATTCATGCAACGCCGGATAGGCGCAGGTATTCGCCAGCACCCGGATGCATGCCTCGACCGTGTGGACGATCTGTGTGAGGCGGCGAAGCGCCAACGCCGAATCCTGGTCCGGGTCAGCGAGTTTGTCCAGCCGATCGAGGCGAATCAGCGTCCAGGCAGCGCAGCCGGTTGCCAGCGCGTGATCGTAGGCGACATCGTCGTTGGCTTCGGACAGTCCGGCGGCCAGGGACGAGCGGTAGGCCCGCTCCATCTTCCCGGTCACGGTTTCTGGCATGGTTGCCCACAATCCGTACTGCGGGAATGACAGCGAGAACATGGCGCCATCGGTCATGCAATGCCGCACGCCCGCCCCCTCGAAGTCGACGAGGTGAACGACGCCGTCGGCAATCACCGCATTATTCGGAGCGAGATCGGTGTGGGTAAACGTCTGCCAGGCTGGATCACCGAGCGCGGTCCCGACCGAAGCGGCATCCGCTGCCGCAGGACTCGGGTCTGGAAATCGCAACCGCCGTGCGGCTTCCACAATGCCCGTCCACCGCCGAGGGAATCGATCCAATGCCGTATGGGGATTCCATCGTTCGCCACCCATGAGGTTCGTCAACGCCTGCACCGTCCCGGTTGTCGAGGCGAGCGCCACTAGCGCTGTCTCGGCTGCGGTGGGGTCGTTCCCGTACAGCAGTCGCTCGATCGGCTGGGCCGGCGCCAAATCCTGCATGATCAGGATGCCGTTCGCCTCGTTCCAGGCGATGGGTCCTGGCGCGAGCCTCAGCCCGGACTGCTGGACCGCAGCCAGCGCTTCATGTTCCGCCACCAGGTTGCGTGGGTTGCCTCCCCATCCACCTTCGTCATGCCGCCGCGTCTTGATGACAACCGACGAGCCAACAGCGTCCGCACCGTGCAGGCGCCACCGTTCCACGGGTGCCCAATCACCCCCAAGCGACTCGATCTGCACAACGCCAACCGGCCCATTCGCGATCTCTTCCAGCATCGCCAGGCAGGCCAGGCGCTCGTTCTCCCGCATCGCGCGACTCTCCCCTAATGGCCCGGATTCATGCATGATGGCAGGAGGCGGTCTGCCACCCGTGGTAGCGACTCGCCATGATGCCGCATATCGTGGGGTTCGTGCACCCCAGCAATGAGAGCAGGAGCGGAGCGTGAAGATCACCGGCATCCACGCGATCGGGCTCACCGGCGGGACGCCCGAAGGCGGCTGGAGCAACGAACTCGAGGCCGATATCTGCGTCCACACGCTGGTCGCCGTCACCACCGATGCCGGGCTGACCGGCTGGGGCAGCGTGTTCACCAGCGGCAACCTGGTGCGTGCCTCGCTCGATGTCCTGCGCCCGCTGCTGATCGGCGAGCAGGCACTGGAGCCCGAGCGCGTCTCCGAACAGCTCCACCAGCACACCTTCTGGCAAGGGCGCGGCGGGGCGATCACCCACACCATCAGCGGGATTGATATCGCGCTGTGGGACCTGCTGGGGCAGGCAACAGGGCAGCCGGTCGGACGGCTCCTTGGCGGACGATACCGCGAACGGGTGCAGCCGTACGCCTCGATCCTGATGGACCAGCCCGATCTGCTCGTGCCCGTGCTGGAAGAAGTGCTTGGGCACGGGTTCCGGGCAATCAAGATGGGCTGGGGTCCGTTCGGTCGGGTCTCCGCCGCGTTGGATGAGGAGATCGTCCGCGTGGCCCGCGAGACGGTGGGGCCGGATGTGCGCCTGATGGTCGACGCCGGTGGCAGCGATGCCTTCTGGCCGAACGGGCTGAAGTGGGCACTGCGCACGGCGGAGATGCTGGCCAGGTACGACATCGCCTGGTTCGAGGAGCCGCTGCACCCCGACGCCCTGGCCGATTTCGTGACCCTGCGGAACGCGGCGCCGTTGCCGATCGCCGGAGGTGAAACGCTGACCCGGCGGCAGGCGTTCCAGCCGTGGCTGGCAGCCGGTGCGTTCGATATCGTGCAGCCGGACGTGACCAAGGTCGGGGGCATCAGCGAGGAGCGGCGGATCGGCTGGATGGCGCAGGAGCAGGGGATCCGGTTCATCCCGCACGGCTGGAATACGGCGCTCGGGCTGGCGGCCGATCTCCAGCTGGCCTCGGCGTTTGCCGGCACCGACCTGGTGGAATACCTCGTCGGCTCGCCGTACATCGACGAAATCACGGTCGATGGCTGGCATCTCGACAGCGACGGCATGCTGGCGATACCGGACCGGCCCGGGCTCGGCGTGACCGTCGACCTCGAGGCGGTGGGTCGGTATGCGGACGATCCGACGGCGGTGGAAGCGATCCAGGATTACGCCTGACCCTCGACACCGCTTGATGTCGTTCCGGATTTCTCCTTGTCATTCCGAGTGTCGCGAGAGATCTGGACCACAGCGATGAAGCGTACACGTGCTCTCGTTCCGCTTCGCTCCACTGCGCACAGGGATGTCTCGACTTCGGCGAGTCCTCGGCTACGCCTCCGCTCGACATGACGGTTCGATGTGCGCCTACACTCCGGAGAGCTTCCATTTCCGAACTGGCGATCTGGAGCGAGGGTGACCGGTGCTGAACGATATTTTCCGCAACCACACGTCCGATGTGATCTGGCTGGCGATCGTTGGTGTGTCCGCGCTGGTGACCACCTTCATCCTGAAGTACTACATCCGGACCAAGCGTGACGCGCATCCGGAACTGGCCACCATCCTTGCCAAAACGCGCGACGCCCTGATCACGCTGATTGCGATCTCCCTGATCCGGATCGGGATGCTCGGTATCGAGACCAATCGTGACGACTGGGCGCGGACGCTCTCGCATATCCTCAGCATCGCCCTCATCGCGGCGCTGACCTGGTTCGTCTGCGAGGTGTTGATCGCGCTTGAGGGGATTCTCCTCAGCAAGTACAGCCTGTCGCACGCCGGTGACGATGTCAGCGTTCGCAAGGCGCATACCCAGATCATCCTGCTGCGCCGCCTGCTGGTGGCGCTGGTGATCACGGTCGGGGTGGCGGCCGCGCTGATGACGTTTCCCACAGTGCGGATCATGGGGCAGGGGGTACTCGCCTCTGCCGGCCTGATCTCGATCGTGGCCGGTCTCGCCGCCCAAACCACCCTCACCAATATCTTCGCCGGGATCCAGCTCACGATCACCGATTCGATCCGCGTCGGCGACATCATCGAGGTGGAGGAGGAGTCCGGCACGGTCGGCGAGATCACGTTGACATACGTGGTGGTCTACCTCTGGGACGACCGGCGGCTGATCCTGCCATCGTCCTATTTCGTGACCATGCCGTTCACCAACTGGACCCGCTGGGGGGACAGGATCACCGGTGTGGTGCTGATGGATGTGGACTGGACGGTGCCGCTGGATGCGTTGCGGGCCGAATTGGAGCGGGTGCTCGACGAGTCGCCACTGTGGGACAAGCGGTCGTTCTCGATGGTGGTCGCCGGTACCGCCGGGACGAATGTGACTCTCCGGTTCTCGACCAGCGCCGCCAACGCCGACGACATGTTTGGGCTGAATGGGCTGGTGCGGGAGACGGTGGTGACGTTCCTGGCGGCGCAGGGTGGGCCGGGGTTGCCGCGTGTGCGGCGGGA
>CAZSUN010000004.1:73606-91081 GCA_964610045.1 uncultured Sphaerobacteraceae bacterium | reverse complement strand
TGCATTTTCTGCATTTGCCTGATGTGATGGGGTTTTCGAGGGTTCACCAACCTGCATGTATTGACCTCCCAACCCGCATTTGCTGCATGTGTTCATCTCGCTTTCGGGCAGGCCGGCCGTTTGCGGAAGGCGCTGCTCAATCAAGAACGCAACGAGGACCGCGACCTGCGCCAGAGGTCAATATGGCGAAATTCCTGGACTGGCACATCGAACGCGGCGGAATGAACCACCCGCGAGCCATGGCGCACGAAGGAGAAGGTAGATGCTGGTTGGGGCGAGGTCGGGGAAGAAGGTGCTGTGGCAGGAGATGCTGCGGCACGAACTGCTGGCCGCGCTGGAGCAGCGGCCGGTCGTGATCGTGCCGATCGGGTCGGTGGAGCAGCACGGGCCGCATTGCCCGCTGGATGTCGACATCTCGATCCCGTACCACCTGGCGATCGCGGCGGCGGATGCCGTGGACGAGTTCCCGGTAATCGTGGCGCCGCCGATCCTCTACGGGTTCACCCACTACAACATGGGCGAGGTGGGGACCATCACGCTCTCGCTGGAGCACTTCATTCACCTGGTGTGCGATGTGGCGCGAAGCATCTGGCAAAACGGGTTCCACCGGATCGTGCTGCTGAACGGGCACGGCGGCAACGAGGCGCCCGTGCTGACGGCGTCGGTGGCGCTGGCGGAGGAGGACGTGTGGGCGCTGCCGCTGACGTACTGGAACATGGCGCCGGACGTGCTGCTGGAGCTGGGCGAGGAGGACGACCAGGGCAGTATCGGGCACGGGGGAGAGTGGGAGACGAGCCTGCAACTGCACCTGCGCGATCACCTGGTTGACATGTCGCGGGCAGTGAAGGACCCGGTGCGGCGGCACTTCAGCCCGGAGGTGCAGCGGTACGCGATGTTCCCGGAGCGGCGGCGCGAGGCCGAGCACGGGGTGGTCGGCGACCCGTTCGTAGCGTCTGCGGAGAAGGGTGAGCGGTTGTTCGCGGCGCTGGTGGAGCGGCTGGTCGCGCTCTGCCGCGAGTACCACGACGAGGCCCCGCCGCGATACCGGGAGTTCGGGTCACACAGCGCATAGGATGGCACCGGAACTATAGGCCCGCCCTATCGATTGGAGTGGTGGCCTATTGGGCGATCACGGAGGATCGCCCCTACGGAGACTCCCAACCGTGGATTGATCGGGTCACGTAATCCCGACTATATATTGACAGTCATCAATGTGTTGGGTATGCTGCGGGCATGAACGAATCGACGCGAGCGCGCCCCAGCGGTTGTTGTTCCATCGTGATCGAGCCTGAACCGCTGCCGAACGCCAGCCGGGACGAGACCCTGCTGATGTTCAAGGCACTGGCCGACGGCACGCGGCTGGATGTGTTCCGGCTGATCGCCGCACAGTCCGAACCGCTCTGTGCCTGCGACATCGTCGACCGGTTCGACGTGAGCCAGCCGACGATCGCCCATCACCTGAAGGTCCTGCGGGAAGCGGGCCTGATCACGTCGACCAAACGCGGGATTTGGGCCTACTACGCGGTCGATCCGCGTGGATCGGCCATTCTGCAATCGGTCACCCAATCCCTCGTTTCCACGCCGGGGCGGGAGATTTCCCTCGTCTAGGTCGCTTTTCCTGCGTCAACGCATAGACGAACGTCTATGCGAAGGAGTGTGAGATGGAACGCTCGTCATTGCCGGTTGTCGTGATTGGTGGTGGTCCGGTTGGACTTGCCGCCGCCGCCCACCTGCTTGAACGTGGCCTGGACCCACTGGTACTCGAACGCGGTTTGCAGGTGGGTGCCAGCGTGGAGGAATGGGGTCACGTCCGGTTCTTTTCGCCGTGGCGTTACTCGATCGACCGGGCTGCAAGTGACCTGCTGGTCGCGTCGGGTTGGGAGGCGCCCGATCCAGATGCGTACCCGACCGGGAATGACCTGGTGCAGCGATACCTTGCGCCCCTGGCGGCGCTGCCGGTGTTGCAACCACGAATCCGGCTCGAGACCGAGGTGATCGCGGTCAGCCGCGACGGATTCGACAAGATGAAGTCGCCGGGACGCGACGAGGCGCCGTTCCTGGTGACGGTCCGCAGCAGCGACGGCGAGGAATCCACGATCATCGCCCGCGCCGTCGTCGATGCGTCGGGGACGTGGACGCGGCCAAACCCGATCGGGACATCGGGCCAGCCCGCGATCGGAGAGACAGCCCTCAGCGACAGAATCGCCTACGGGATTCCGGATGTTTTGGGCGCGGCACGATCGTGCTATGCGGGCAAGCGCGTACTGGTGGTTGGCAGCGGTCACTCGGCGTTCAATGTGCTGCTCGACCTGGTGGATCTCGCGGATGACGCGCCCGGCACGACGATCACCTGGGCGATCCGCAAACCCGCGGCCGCCACCGGCAACCTGTTTGGCGGTGGTATCAACGATGCGCTGCCGGCACGCGGCGAACTCGGGTCGCGCGTCCGGCGGTTGGTCGAGAACGGGCGACTCCACCTGGTGACGGGAGCCCGCATCTCCCGGGTGACCGAAACCCCGGACGGGATCGTCGCGAGTGGGCTCGACACGATCCTGCCGCCGGTGGACGAGATCATCGGGGCGACCGGGTTCCGGCCGGACCTCGCCACGCTCTCGGAGCTGCGGCTGGCACTCGATCCGGCGGTGGAAAGCCCGGTCGCGCTGGCGCCGCTGATCGACCCGAACGTGCACAGCTGCGGCTCGGTGCCGCCACACGGCGCCGAGGAACTGAAGCACCCCGATCCCGATGTGTACGTGGTGGGCATGAAGAGCTATGGCCGGGCGCCGACGTTCCTGATGATTACCGGCTATGAACAGGTGCGATCGGTGGCGGCCGCCCTGGCCGGTGATTGGGAGGCTGCGCGCGACGTGCAGCTGGTCCTACCGGAAACTGGTGTCTGCTCGTCGTCCGCGGTGCTCGGTGAGCGCGGTGTTGGTTGCTGCGGCACGGATGCGAGCGCGGATGAGGCGGGGACCTGCTGTGGCAGCGCGCCAGCTGGCCAGGGGTCGAGTTGTTGCGACGAGAGTGTGCCGCAGGTGATCCAGCTCTCCGCGATCGGCCGTGGCGGGTGCTGCTGATGGAGGTCACGCTGCAGTCGACGGTGACCTGCCCGTGCGGCCACCAGGCCGAGGCAACGATGCCTGAGGACTCCTGCCAGGCCCGGTACCCGTGCGAGGCGTGTGGACGCCTCCTGACGCCGGACCCGGGTGACTGTTGCATTTTCTGCACGTATGGATCGGTGCCGTGCCCACCGATCCAGCGGGAGCGTGAACATCTTGTCCATTAATACGGAATCCGGAGATGTCGACAAACGGGTTGACTGGCCGCGAACGAACGCGGGCGGAGCAAGCTCCGCAGCCCTACCGGGACGCACGCCGTCGACCCGTGGTCCGGATAACGCAGCGTTGCCGGTTGGTTCTTCGCGGCGTCAGGAGGCATCTGGCCACCTGTCGTCGATCGACCGGTTCCTGCCCCTCTGGATCGTGCTGGCGATGGCGGCGGGGATTGGGCTCGGCAAGCTGTTCCCGGACCTCGGTGACTGGCTGGACCGGGTCAAGATCGGCGAAATTTCGCTCCCGATCGCAATCGGTCTGCTCTGGATGATGTATCCGGTGCTGGCCAAGGTTCGATACGAATCCCTGGGCCGGTTCCAGGCCCAGGGGCGGCTGCTCGGTTTGTCGATGGTGCTGAACTGGGTGGTGGGGCCGGTGCTGATGTTCGCCCTTGCCTGGACGTTCCTGCCGGATGAGCCCGCCTACCGGACCGGGTTAATCCTGATCGGCCTGGCCCGCTGCATCGCGATGGTGCTGATCTGGAACCAGCTGGCCTGCGGCGACGGCGATGTCGCGGCGGTGCTGGTGGCGATCAACTCCCTGTTCCAGATCCTGATGTACTCGGTGCTGGGCTGGCTATTCCTGACCGAGGTTCCCCAATGGTTCGGCGCGAGCGGGACCGAGGTCGATATCTCGATGTGGGAGATCGCGAGGAGTGTGCTGATCTTCCTCGGCATCCCGCTGCTGGCCGGATTCCTGACCCGGTTCTGGCTGATGCGAGCGAAGGGCGAGCGATGGTACACCGAGCACTTCCTGCCGCGGATCGGCCCGACCGCGCTCCTGGGACTGCTCTACACGATCGTGATCATGTTCGCGATGCAGGGGGACCGCCTGCTCGCTCAGCCGTGGGATATCGTCCGGATCGCGGTCCCGCTGGTCATCTACTTCCTGGTGATGTTCGGCATCGCGTTCGCGACTTCGCGCCGGATGGGGTTCGCGTACGAGGAAACAGCCGCGATCGCCTTCACGGCCGCCGGGAACAATTTCGAACTGGCGATCGCCGTCGCGATCGGCCTGTTCGGCATCTCCTCCGGGGAGGCCCTGGCCGGGGTCGTCGGCCCATTGATCGAGGTCCCGGTGCTGGTAGCACTCGTGTACGTCTCGCTCTGGTTGCGGGACCGGTTGTTCACGTCCAATGACATGGAAGGGGGTCCAGCATGAGCCGGTACGATGCACCAGTCGAGGTCGCGACACCCGACGACGCACGAGCGAGGGTGATGACGATGGTCGCCGACCTTTGCGGCGATAGCTCATGCCGAATCCATGAAGTCCTCGATCAATGCGTCGCCGACGCGGTCGATCACTCCTGGTCCAGCGCGGTCAGGAATTTTGTCCCCGTGATCGCGTTCCGCGAGGTACGGGGTTGTGTCGAACGCGGATTCTGCCCTGGCATCCCGGAGTCTTACCAGCAATGACCACCCTGGCGTTGTTTGGCGACCTGCACGGGAACCGGGTGGCCACCGAAGCGGTGCTTGGCGATATCGACGCACACGCCCCGGATTTGGTGATCTGCCTGGGCGATCTCGTTGGCTACGGCCCCGAGCCGAACGAGACGATCGACCTTGTCCGGCAACGCGACATCCCGACCATCATGGGCAACTACGACGACGGGGTCGGGTTTGACCGAGACGATTGCGGCTGCGCCTACAAGGACGCCGGTGAGCGGGAGCGCGGCCAGCGCTCGCTGATGTGGTCGCGGCAGGTGGTGACCGACGACCGCAAGGCGTGGTTGCGGGACCTCGTTCCGGAGATCCGGCACACCATCCATGGGGTGCGCGTGCGTATCGTGCATGGCAGCCCGCGCCGGATGAACGAGTACCTGTTCGCCGACCGTGACCCGAACTCGCTGGCGCGAATCGCCCGGGGCGCGGAGTGCGATGTGCTCGTGTTCGGGCATACGCATGTGCCGTGGACTCGCGAGATCGAGGGGGTCAGGTTCATCAACACCGGGAGCGTGGGCAAGCCAAAGGATGGCGATCCGCGGGCGGGCTGGCTGTTGCTCTCGATCGATGGCGATGGCAAGGTCACAAGCGCGATGCAGCGGGTGCCGTACGCGATCACGACCACGGCGGACGCGATCCGCTCGATTCCCGAACTCGACGATCGGTACGCACGCGACATCGAAACAGGTGGTGCCCACGCATGACCGCGACCTTCAATGCCGGTGGCAAGGCCAAACGATCGCTGGAGTCGATCCGGACCGAACGCCGATATGCCAACGCGATCCGGCTGTTCCTGGCGGGCGAGATGCCGAAATTCACGCACGAGCGGCATGTCCACGTCGCGAACATCCTGCGGCATCATCCGTACGGGCGGGAATTGATGCATCTGGGGCTGCAGGTGATGGCGTACCGCGCCTTCATCCCGCACAAGTACAGTGCCGAGATCACGGACCGGTATTGGGACCAGCTCGATGGCACGCTGCCCGATCCCGCGGCGTTCGCCGACCTCCCCGGTGGCGCGAGTGGGACGGAGACTTCATGGAGACCTGTTCCGGCCCGGGATTGAGTTGGATGGCCACGGGCCGACACATGGCCGGCATACCGGCTGCACCGGGAGATATCGTTCGGCTTCACCTCACTGCCTCTCAGGCTCGGAATGACAGACTTGGCGGATGGCTCCGGAGGAGGTTTGTTGGAGAGTGGGTCGTTCCCTGGGCGAGCGAGGTGGAGTGGCCGCAGGCCGTCAAACCCTCGTTGACGTCCATCCCCCTGACCCTCTTCCAGCACGGAAGGTGGAACCGTGGGCCGATCGGCTCCTCCGTGTGATTGCGCACTCCCCATCGCGCCCCTATCAGGTGGTGGAGTGTCGGGCGGAGGGCGGGGCTGCCAACAGCCATGGGTGCCCGCGATTCCGGTGGGGTGACAGTTTCGAAATACCGCGCGGTTGCTGCGATGCGATACTCGGCGACAGTGACGACAGGGATTTCGCGCGAGGACAGGCAGGTGACGCAGCAACCGACGCTGGCACGGCGGTTGACGACCGTCGACGCGGTGGTGATCGGACTCGGCTCGATGATCGGGGCCGGGGTCTTCGTGGCTTTCGGGCCTGCCGCCGATGCGGCTGGCAGCCTCCTGCTGATCGGCCTGGCCATCGCCGCTGGCATCGCCTACTGCAATGCGGTCGCCTCTGCGCAGCTGGCAGCGACCTACCCTGCCGCCGGTGGCACCTATGTGTACGGTCGGATGCAACTGGGCGAGTGGTGGGGCTACCTGGCGGGCTGGGGATTCGTGATCGGCAAGACGGCGTCGTGCGCGGCGATGGCGCTGACGATCGCGGCCTATGCGATACCGGATTCGCGCGGGCTGCAACGCGTGATAGCCGTGACGGCGGTGGTTGTGCTGACTGCGCTCAACGGGCGCGGCGTCACCCGCACCGCGACGATGACCAAAGTGTTCGTCACGATATCGCTGACGTGCCTCACAGTCGTGATCGGGGCGATCCTCCTCAGTGGCGAGACCACGACCTCGTTCCTCGACTGGGACGGAGGAGGCAGCGACCTCTACGGAATCCTGCAGTCGGCGGGACTACTGTTCTTCGCCTTCGCGGGCTATGCCCGCATCGCCACGCTCGGCGAGGAAGTGATCGACCCGGCGAGGACGATTCCGCGGGCGATCCCGATGGCGCTCGGAATCACGGTGGCGGCCTACCTCGTGGTCGGGATCACCCTGCTGCTGGCGCTGGGACCGGACCGCCTGGCAACCGCGCCTGCGCCGGTAGCGCTGGCGGCGGAGGTGACCGGGAATGCCTGGGCAGGCCCGATTGTGCGGGTTGGCGCGATCGTGGCTGCGCTGGGGGCATTGCTGGCCCTGATTGCCGGGATAGGCAGGACAGCCCTGGCGATGGCGCGCGAGCATGACCTGCCGGCCTGGCTGGCGGCGGTTCACCCGGTCACCCGCGTGCCGTGGCGGGCGGAGCTGGTTGTGGCCGGGGCCGTAATCGCGATCGTGCTGACGGCCGATATCAGGAACGCGATCGGGTTTTCGTCGTTCGGGGTGCTGCTGTATTACGCGGTGGCCAACGCCTCGGCCTGGACGCAAACCGGGGCCGATCGTCGCTGGCCGAGGGTGTTCAACGCGATCGGCCTCACGGGCTGTCTCGTGTTGGTGGTGACGCTGCCGCCGGGCGCGGTGATCGCGGGGCTGGCGATGTACGCGGTGGGCATTGCCTGGCGGTTGTTCGCGCTCAGCCGACGGCCGGTATCCACCGGATAAGCGCGCGATCCTGACACGGTCACGACTGCATCGGACGACGCGCGGCGGTCAGGCGAAGACGGATTCGTTGAGCTCGACGCCGAGGCCGGGCGCTTCCGGCAGGGTGACGTAGCCGTCCGGGCCGGGGACGAGCGGTTCGGCGAGGATTCCCTGGAACTCGGAGGCCTCCAGTTCGGGCGGGTCCTGCAGCAGCTCCAGCCAGGGCGCGTTCGGCAATGAGGCGCTGATGTGCAGGTGGGTGGCGACACCGAGGCCGTTGCCGCCGTGGTGGGGAGCGACCGGCTTGTGGTGCATTTCGGCGTAGGCGGCGACCTTGCGCAGCATCGAGATGCCGCCGCAGACGAGGGCATCCGGTTGGAGCACGTCGTAGCAGTCGTCGTCGATCAGGGTGCGGAACTCGTGGAGGCCGATGTTGTTCTCGGCCCCGGCGATCGGCACGTCGCTGGCGGCAGCGAGGCGTCTGAGATCATCGAACTGGTAGCGGGCGAGCGGTTCCTCCAGCCAGGTGACATCGTAGTTGAAGAGTTCGCGGGCGGTGGCGAGGGCACGGTCGAACCCCCAGACAAGGTCGGTTTCGGAGCCAGGGGTGCCGGGTTCCTGCGCCTGGTTGGCGTCAACCATGATCGCCATTTTGTCGCCGACGGCGTTGCGGACCGCCTCGACCTGGGCGATATCCTCGCGGATGGTGGCACTGTGCAGCCGGAGCTTGATGGCGGTGTAGCCCCGATCGACGAGGCGGAGGGCGTCTTCCGCCCGCTGCTCGGGGGTGCGGACTTCGACCATGCTGGCGTAGGCGCGGATTTTGTTGGTGTGCGCTCCCCAAAGGCGGTAGAGCGGCAGGTTGGCCGCCTTGCCGACAATGTCCCAGAGCGCCATCTCGATCCCGGCGGCGATGCCGAGCGCGGCCCAGCCTCCCGCGGAGTTGATGACGGTGCGCACGATCGGTTCGATCTCGAACGGGTCACGCCCAATCAGGCGCGGGGCGACGGTGCCGTTGACGATCTCCGGCTGGCCGCGGCTGGCGCCGATCCCGGTAATCCCCTCATCGGTTTCGACCCGGTAGATCGTGCAGCCAAGCGACTTCCAGGTCGTTCCCGGCGACCAGGCCGGCTCGACGGTGCCGGTGATCGGCGCGCTCCACGATGTCGCCTCGATGCTGGTGATCTTCATGCGATGCCTCCAGGTGGGTATGGCCGGGGTCGATGTGGCGGCATTCTAGGGGCGGATGGCGGGGGAGGCAATGACAGGTGGAGCGCTTCGCACGAACTGAATGTGCTACGTACAGGGATGTCTCGACAAGCTCGGCATGACGGGGAAGGTGCCGGCAGCCCTACGGGGGTGGGCCGGCGTCCTGAAGGCGGACGACGCGGTTGACGGCGAGGAAGAGGACCAGGGTGACCGCCATCAGGATCGCGGCGACGACGAAGATGCCCTGGGTGCCGATCCGGTCGAGCAGCAGGCCACCAACCACCGAGCCGACGATCGAGCCGAAGCCGAATGACATGCCAGTGAGGAGTGCCTGGGCAGTCGCGGCTTCCTCCCGCCCGGCGATGCGGTAGGCGAGCGTAACAGAGGCGATCAGGAACGCTCCATACGAGACGCCGTGGAGCAGTTGCGACACCAGGAGCAGTTCCGGGGTTTCGATGACGGCGTTGGCGACGAAGCGGATGACGTAGGCAAGGAGCGCGAAGGCGATCATCCGGACCGGACCGAGCCGGGCGAGGAACCAACCGCCGAAGGCCACGATCGGGAGTTCGGCCAGGGCGCTGATGGCGAACGCGCCGCCGACCAGGCCAGACGACCCCCCGAGATCCTGGATGCGAAGCCCGAGGAAGGTACCGATGGTGGCGCTGCCGATGGCGATCACGAAGGCGGTTCCCAGCAGGAGCTGCAACCGGGCGTTCCCGCGGACGATGCCAAGACTGCCGAAGAGCGGGCGCAGGCGGCGCTCGGAGATGGCGGGAAAGCCGATGACCGCGACCAGCGCCAGGCCAAGGCAAGCGGCGTAAACGAGCAGGAAGACGTTCGAGACATCGCCCCGGATGATCAGCCCGACCAGCAGGCTGACCGCCATGTAGCCGAGCGAGCCGCAGACCCGCAGGCGGCCGTACGGAATGCCGGTCCGCTCGCCCACGACCAGCGCGTAGCTGTCCAGCAGGGCGGGAATCGGCACCGCGGCAACGGCCAGCAGGCCGATCAGCAGCACCAGGGCCCAGAACGCCGTCACCTGGGACACGGCGAGGGCAGCAAAGGCGGCCACCACCATCGCGCCACAAAGCATCAGCCGGTGGATGCCACGCGAGTCGGCAATCGCGCCGAAGACGGGCCCAAGCAGCGCCATCGCCAGGGCCGGCAGGGCGGTCAACACGCCCAGCTGCGCGCCATCGAGGCCGAGGGCACGGTAGTAGATGGGGGCGAACGGCCAGATCGCCCCCACCGCCGCGAAGTACCAGAAGTAGCCACCGGCAGACCGGTAGGCGGCCCGCCGCCAGACCTGGTCCTGCTGCGCCTGTCCCGAATCCGTCACCACGCACCCTCGAGGGCATCACCGACGCCACCGGTTGGCGCGACCTGTTCGCCGGGATCGTCCCATCCGGCGGCGCTCACGGCAAGTCACGACCCCGTCCGCCGATGCCTGTGTCGGAGACTGGGCAAGGATTTGGAAACCATTTCCCGCAAGGCGACATGGGCGATTGCCACCCACGGGCGATTACGAAGAGTTGTCTCGACGGGGAAATCATCGCCGTCGGGAGCAGTCGCAAACGACCACGCCAACCCGGTTTCGCCGCCTGAAAGCCGGCTTGTGGGTCGCGCTGGTGGTAGCGGTAGCCGCTGCCACTGCCGCATTCCTGGCGCCCATGGCCACGATGACCAGCGCGCTGGGAGCAGACCCGCGCCGCCCAGGGAGGGGTCACCGCACCGCCGATCTCTCCCGTCCAGGGTATCCGGCAGGACGACGTCCTGGACGGGCTGTGCCGCTCCCCTCACATCACGTTCCCGCCGGTCCTTGCAACGATGATTACTACCCGCCGGGTTTGGTGGCCCACGAACGTTCCGGACTGTCCGTGCCTACGGAACAGGCGAGATGGTGGCGGTGGCAAGGAAGGGTTCGACCTGGATGGGTTGGCCGGTGTGACCGCTGGCGATGGCGGCGAACATGGTGGCGGTCGATCGCAGGTTCGGGGCGACGGCGGTGGCCATCGGCTCTCCCCCGTCCAGCCAGTCGAGGAACTGCTCGATCAGCCATTGGTGTCCCCAGTAGGGGCGTTCCAGCAGGGGTACCGCGATCGATTCCGGCCCATCGTCGCCGGATGGGCGGTGCGGTCGCAGTTCGACCTGCCGCCGGTCGAGGATGATCGTCGCGCCGCGGCATTCCGCCCGGAAGTACTCCTGCCCCCATCCGTTGAGACCGGAGGCATTCGTCTTGGCCCCCTCGTAGAAGGCGCGCCGGCCGTTGCCGAACGTCATCGAGACCAGCGCCTGGGAATCGCCCGCGAACTCACCCCATTCCGGGTTCCACGTTTGTGCGTAAACGGTTTCGCAGGGTGCCCCGGCAAGGTCGGCGAGGATGTCGAGGTGGTGGATGGAGCCTTCGATCAGGAGGGGGTCGAGCATTTCGTGGCGGAACTTGCCCCAACTCCCGCGTGCGCGGTTGTTGCAGGTGAACCGGCAGACGAGGTAATCGAGCGGTCCGTAGTCGCCCGACTCGACCAGTGAACAGAGGGTGGTCTTGTCCTGGTCGAAGCGGTGGCTCATGGTGACGCCCATTTTTGCGTCAGCCGCTGCAACCTTGCCTGCGATCCGGACCGACGCCTCCAGCGTATCGGCGATCGGCTTCTCGGACAGGATGTCCATGCCGTGCGCCAGCGCCAGGTCGACGATCGACTCATGCCAGGCGGGCGGCACGACAATGGTGCAGAAATCAGCCTCGACCTCGGCGAACGCCTTCGCCGCATCGGTATAGAGGCGGTCGTCCGGCAGACCGAACCCTTCCCGGGCGTTGGCGAGGTGATCCGGGACGACATCGACCGCAGCTACGACTTCGATCCGGCCGGTACGAACGAACTCCGGCACGAAATGGCGGCACCAGTAGGCACCCATGCCGCCGGTTCCCACCTGGATCATGCGATGAACCATCAGAGCCCTCCGGAGAAAACAGGAAAGAGCAAACAGAAAATAGACGCAGGTACTAGACCCGGTCCGCTTGCGGTTTTGCGGGGCCGTGGGTGTGTTCCCAGAGGTGGCCGCGCCGTTTCGTCCCTTCCATTGTCGTTTCGAAGAAGACCGCCCGCACCGGTTCGCTCGCCTCCGGGAAGTCGTGGTGGTGGCCCATGCCGGTGGCGATGCAGTCTCCCAACCCGACCTCGTAGACGATCCCTTCCGAGACGGCCACGCCACGCCCCTCGAAGATGATCCAGTATTCGTCGCAATCGTGGAAGTGGCGATCGAAGTTCGTGCGCTTCGGATAGCTCACCGGGTCGCCGGGGTCGTGCGGGTCGTCGACCTCGCGGACACCGAAGAGGCCGAGCCCGCCGTAGTCGTCGCCCCACAGTCCGGCCATCCGGATCACGGTGGCGCCATCGGGGCCGGCGACGAGGTCGGACGGATACGACGATGGATGGATCAGCGCGCCATCATCGAACGAATCCCCGCCAAGCCTGACCGTTCCCCGGCCGACGATCACGACATCCTTCGGTTCGCCGGTTTTGTCGAGTCGTGTCACCCCGCCAGGCGGGAGGTACGAAATGGTGTAGCCACGCAGTTCGGCCCATTCGGGCATCGGTCGTCCGGCATGGATCAGGGGCATGGGTACCATCCTTACAGAAGGTGACATGGAACTGGAAGAACCGTAGATTCCACCCGTCATGTGGTCGTGTAGGGAGGGCTGGCGAGCAAAACCAGATACTCCTGTCAATCGTGCGCTGCTCGCGCATGCCCTCCTGAACCACACGAATGCCGAGCCCCGGGAGGGCATTACCGGAGCAACGAAGATTCATCCAGGGTGATCTCCAGTGCGCCGGAAGCCCACCCCTACCCAGGATGGATGTGTTGAACTGTGGCCGGGACAAGGCCAGCATCCCTATTGTCACCCTTCGCTGCCAGTTGGGACATTGACTGATGTTACGGAACGCCGTTTCGAAGGCCAAATTCGAGCACAGTCACGCCGCATCAGTCAGACCCACTCGTCCAGAGGGTGTGGCAGCGTTCTCCTGCCGGAAATGTCCCAACAGGATGGAGATGGAGAGGCGTATGATGGAATCCACACCGCGCGATGATGCGATCTGCCGCCACTCCGTTCGCATGTTCCGGGAGACCCACCGATGGCGCGCTTCGTCACACTCGCCGTTGTCTTCGCCATCCTCGCCGCGGGAGGACCTGCAATCACGCTCTCAGACGACGCCACGCCTGGCGCTTCACCTGTCGACCAGGTCGTGTTGTCCTCCCTTGCCATTCTCGCGTTCCCGCCGGATGTCGAGCCGGCGGTGACGGTCCTCGGCACCTTCGGACATGTCATCGGACTCCAGCCCGGTGCACAGGTGAACCTCGCGCTCGGAGTCTACGACTATGAACGGTGCGGGGTCAGCATCCAGTGCTTCGTCCCGGTCGATGTCGCCGCGACGTGGTCGGTCAACCCGGACGACGGGGCCACGATCGACCCTGCCACCGGAGCGCTCACGATCGATCCCGGCGTGCCGAGCGGTGCCAGGTTCACGGTGTCGGCCGAGGCCGGCGATGACCGGTACGCGGTGACCGCTGACATCCACATTTTCACTCCG
This sequence comes from uncultured Sphaerobacteraceae bacterium, assembly GCA_964610045.1. Lineage (GTDB taxonomy): Bacteria > Chloroflexota > Chloroflexia > Thermomicrobiales > UBA6265 > JACCYX01. The sequence continues at coordinate 77,758 of CAZSUN010000004.1, read as the reverse complement.
GAGGGCAACCCGTTCGTCGGGTTCTGGCGGGAAGTGGCGCAACTTTCCTGCGACGACGGTGCGGAAGGCGTCCCGGAATCGCCCATCGAGGAGGTGATTTTCGCCGCCGACGGCTCGTTCGCCGTCACCTGGCACCCATTCGAGTCGTATGTGGACTACTGGGGCACGTATGCCTTCGATCTCGACGCAGAAACGGTCGAACTGTCCATCACCGGCGGCAATCATGTTCCCGCTGACGTGGACGGCCAGGGCCGGTTCGCGGTGGATGACGCCGGCAACCTGGTGTTGATCGACCTCTGGCTTGGCAGTTCGCCTTCCAGCGACGGCCCGCCCAACTGCGGCCATCGCTTCTCCGGCTGACGGCGGCACCCCATGATCATGACTCACCCGTCCGACCAGCCCAGCACCAGGCTGAAACCAGTGACCGCGGGCGCTCTCGACACGAGATCGTTTCCCGCCGCCCTGACCCCGCTCATTGGCCGGGACGCTGTCCATGCCGCTATCTATGGTCTGGTCCGGTGGCCGTTCACCCGGCTGTGACACTGACCGGTCCTGGCGGGGTAGGGAAATCGCGCCTCGCGATCGCGGTGGCGACGCCACTCGTGCCTGTGTTCGACGATGGTGTCGCGTTCGTACCGCTTGCGACGATCGTGGACGCACCGGGAATCCTGCCGGCCATCGGGCGCAGTCTCGGGGTTGCCGATCCGGGCGACGATTCGGTCCTCGACCGCCTGGTGATCTCCCTGCGGGATCGCAAGGCCCTCCTGGTGCTCGACAACACGGAGCAAATCCCCGATGCCAGTCCAGTCATCGCCACGCACGGCGGGGACCCCGGCCTGAACTTCCGACACGAAGTCCACCTCGCTGGATAACGTGGGTACGGCAGTTCATTCACATTCCTGACCAAATCGGCGACGGGCCGGCCTGCGGGCCTGCCCGTCTCCCTGATCGGGACACGATACGCTCTCCCGTAGCGGTTGCGAAAACGCCTTCCCGCCCCCCAAGGCCGTAGCTCAGAGGGGAGGTAGGCTTTCCTGCGACCTTCGACGACCTCTGTAGGGGCCGATCGGCTTGAGGCCGCAAGCCGGAAGGTGTGTCGGCCCGATGGTCGAGCACGGGCCGACACACCCTCGCTACGCTCGGGCGGTACGGCCCCTACGGAATGTGCGGTGGCGACGGAATTCCCGACCCGGGCTGGCGTTGCTTCCATGGGCCGAGACTAACTCGGCAACCCTACGGGAATCCGGAGCATCAATGCCCCAGTTGGCAGCGGAGGGTGACGACCTCGAACGGTCCGAGTTCGAGCGCGATGTCGCCATTCGTGGTGTCGAACCGGATGTCGCCGAATTCGCCGGGTGTGGTGCGGTACGCCGCCAGGAGGAGATGCTGCGGGAAGCGCAGACGGGCGAGGGCAGGTTCACCGGTCGATTGCCAGAGGCGGACGATGGTGCCACGCCCGGCGTCGGCCGGTTTCAGGCCGCTGACGATCACGCTGTCGCTCTCCAGGTCAACCAGCGATGCGGACGGTTGCCGCCACTCGCCGGGGTGCTTCGGCGGCAGAGTGCGCGCCACCAACGGCGATGCGTGCTCCTCGCCGAACCGGTGCGCGGCCATCGGGTCGAATCCCCCGGCATGCGGCCTCAGCGCGAACCGAGCCTGCAAGTACGGCTGTTTCCCCCACGGAGAACCCGGCTCGGGCGGCGCATTGTGGAGGGCAGCGAGCCGGAACGCGAGGACGCCCGATTCCGGCACCACCGACTGGTGGAACTGCTTCTGGTTGATGCCGCCGTAGTCGACCAGCGGCAGGTCGTCCGAAGAAACCGTCACCCCGCCGTCGTCGGTCCAGACGTCGACCCATTCCTGGATCGCGAAGGTGTCGTGATTGCTACCGGAGAGCGTTTCGCGGCTGGGATCGACGATCGCGTACTGGGCGGCGTGGCGGATTTCCGGGTTCGGCAGCGCGAAGGGGAAGACGACGAAGAGCATCTCGCGCTCGTCCGGATGCCCGAGCCACGACAGGCGGTTGTCGACTTCGATCCAGTCGTCGTGGAGGGTGATATCGCTCTCCCAGCAGTAGATGCCGTCGATGGTGGCGACAGTCGAGACCTGGACCGCGCCGGGAAGGGTCTCGGTGGTGATGTTGGCCGTCTCAATCCGGTACGGCGCGACCACCTGGCCACCGATTGCGATCCCGTCGTAGAGCCGGCGGTCGGCGTTGAAATCTCCCCCGAGGCTCGGGCCGTGGGGATCGGCCACGTACCGCGTGAAGGCGTTGCCACCGGGCCAGGCGGACCGGTCGATCAACTCGCCGGCCGTCTGGCGGTCGACGAGGCCCGTCACGAACCCCGACGAATCGACGGTGACGGAGAGCCGTTCGTTGGCGATCGTTATCTCGCCATTCCCGGCTGAGACCGCCGGACCGGCAACCGGCCAGGCGGACGAGCCATCGCCGGTAGCCAGCCGGTAGCGCCGGAACCCGTATGCCGGGACGTCAGTTGCATGGAGCAGGTGGCCGGAAATCCGATCCCCGGTAAGCGGGACGAGATCACCTGTCGTCTCGTCGGTGGCGACCGGGTTGTCGATGCCTGCCGGGACGTCGATCGCGACCGGCCCGCTGCGAGGCCAGCCGCAGAGGTTCCAGACGACGGCGACGGGATCGTTCCCCGTGCGCAAGGCGCCGGTGGCGGCGTGGAGCGCGGTCTCCCGACCCGCTTCCGCCGGAATCGTCTCCTGCTCGAAGAGTTCGAAGCCCTGGACGATCGCCTCCAACGCCTCGGTGTCGTTGCGCGGCAGCCAGATGCCCTTCGGACCGCCATGCTCGTCAAAGAGGAGCGAGGCGTCAAAGGTGTCGTCGATGGCGGTCAGCGGCGGCTCGTATGCCTCGTTGAGCCAACCGGCGATGGCGGCGAAGCCCTGCCATTCGGCAAGGGTGTGGTGGTTGCGGCGACTGAGGGCAGCTTCGTGGGGATAGTGGAGGGTTGTTTCCGACCAGCTGCTCTGCCACTCGCCCGATTCGACCGGGAACTGCTCGGCATAGCGCGATTCCATGTGGCGGAAGAATTGCGAGGTGGTGGCGATCTCGATCCGGGGAGACAGGTAGCGAGCGTTCCACTCGCGAGCGATGGTGGCCGGGAGGAGCCGCAGCGGCCGGTTGTCGCTGCCGAGCTGGAACTGGACGGCAGCGTACGGGTAGCCGGCTGCTTCCAGATCCGCCAGCCGTTCCGGCAACTTCTCCCGCACCGCCGAATATGAGTCCCAGAAGCCGAGCCGAGCGCCTTCGATGTAGGCCCAGGAGGGGTCGGCGGTGTACCAGGTGAGGACCCGGTTGCCGGCGGGACCCTGCCAGCGGAAAGGACGCTGGAGGGTGGTCTGGGCGTGGAACGGGGCGATGAAGTTGTTGGGCGCCATCGCAAGATACGAAATTCCGGATTGTGCGAAGAGGTCGACCAGCGACCAGGCACATCCCGGCACGTCGCAGATCATGGCCGAGGTGATCGGGATGTCGAGTTCGTGGCGGGTGCGCTCGGCGAAGCTGAGCGAGCGCACCAGTTGCTCGCGGCTGAGGATGTCGAAGTAACTATGGATGTAGAGCGCTTCGATCTCCAGCCAGCCACCACGTACGGCCCGCGCGATCCGGTCGCGATCCTGCGGGTATGCGCGCAGGTAGTGCTGCAACTGCCAGGCGGATTCGACCGTCCAACGCATGCGCGATTCGTCGGGCCAGTCCGCGGTCGCCTCGATCGCTTCGAGCGCGAGTCGGAGGTTCTTGACATGCACCCGGATGCAGTCGCGGTAGGTGTGGGTGAAGCCGATGTCGGTGTGCGAGTGGTTGACGAGGAAGACTTTCCAGCGGCGGACCGGCACGAACTCGACCTCGGCGATCCACGACCGGTCGCCCACGGTCAGCGTCGCCAGCCCGGTAGCAAGCGACGTGACCTCCGGCACCAGGATTTCGCCGTTGAGGGCGTCGCCGGACCAGGTGAAGGTTTCGCCATTGCGGACCAGGGCGAGGGTGGCGTTCGTGATGTCATCCGGCAGGGTAACGCGGCACACTTGCATCTGCTGGGTGCCGTCGAGGACGACGGCGGGCGTAGGGGCGAAGGCGAAGGTATCGGATTGGGTCACGGAATTCTCCTGCGAGATGGCCGCCAA
>CAZSUN010000004.1:68598-73506 GCA_964610045.1 uncultured Sphaerobacteraceae bacterium | reverse complement strand
ACCCCTTGATGGCGCCGGTGAGGACGCCGCGAGTGAAGTACTTCTGCAAGAACGGATAGACGAGCAGGATCGGCAGGGTGGCGACAACGACCACGGCCATTTCGATCGTGGCTGGAGGCGGGGGCGGCCGGTTCGGGTCGAGCACGGAGGCTGGGTTGAGCGGCGTGCCCTCCAGCACGATCTGCTGCAGCACCACCTGCATCGGCCACTTGCTCGGCGTGTTCATGTAGAGGATCGCGTTGAAGAAGCTGTTCCAGATCCCGACCGCATAGAAGAGCGAGATGACCGCGAGGACGGCCTTCGAGAGCGGCAGCACAATCGAAAAGAGGATGCGCGGGTCGGAAGCGCCGTCGATCCGGGCCGAGTCGATCAGTTCCTGCGGGATGTTCATGAAGAACTGGCGGAGGATGATCATGTTGAAGGCGCCGATCAACCCCGGCAGGATCAGGGCCGGGTAGGTGTCCAGCAGGCCGAGTTGCTTGATCAGAAGGAAGCTCGGGATCATGCCGGGGTAGAACAGCATCGCCCCCAGCGCCAGCAACATGATCGCGCGCGACCCCGGAACGCCCGGTTTCGACAGCCCGTAGGCCATCAGCGTGGTCGCCACCATCTGGGTGATCGTGCCGAAAATCGTGAGGCCGGCGCTCACCCGCAGGGCGCGCACAACCGTCCCGTCCTTGAAGATCACCTCGTAGGCTTCCAGCGTCGGGTTGCGCGGGAAGAGGACCAGGCCACCCTGAAGCACATCGGTGTACGACGAGAAGCTGACCGCGACCACGTTGACGAACGGGAAGATCATGGTGAACGCGATGATCAGGAGCAGGATCGTCTTGCCGGCGATGAGGAGGAAATGCGGTTCCTCCATCCACGGCGCCTGCTTCTTCGGGCGTAGCCACTCGCGGAACCGCGCCCAGAGCCCCGTCCGGCTCCCTGCAGCTGCCTGGGCCATCAGAGCACCCCTTCCTCGCCGATACGCTTCGCGGCCCAGTTCGCGGTGAAGATCAGCAAGGCGCCGACCAACCCACGAACCATCCCGACGGCGGTGGCAAAGCCCCAGTCACCGTTCTGGATACCGCGGAAATAGATGAAGGTATCGAGCACCTCAGCGGCCCTGGCGCCGACGGCGTTTCGTTGCAGGTAGTACTGCTCGAAGCCGACGGAAAGCGCGAACCCCAGGTGCAGGATCAGGAGCAGCACGATCACCGGCCGGATTCCGGGCAGGGTCACGTCGCGGAGGCGTCGCCAGCGCCCGGCTCCGTCGATCACCGCTGCTTCGTAGAGGCTGACATCGATCTTGGTGAGCGCGGCCAGGAAGAGGATCGTGCCCCAACCCGCCTCCTTCCAGATCATCTGGAGCACCACCAGGGGTTTGAAGATATCGGGATTGGCCATGATGTTGACGGTGCCGTACCCCTGATTGCGCAGGAACTGGTTGAGGAAGCCATCGCCGCCGAAGATCTGCTGCCAGAGGGAAATCACGATGACCCAGGAGAGGAAGTGCGGCAGGTAGACGATCGACTGGACAGCGCGCTTGGACTTGTCGCTGACCATGCTGTTGAGGAGCAGGGCCAGAGCGAGAGGGGCGGGAAACGCGAACAGGAGTTGCAGGAATTCGATCTGGAGGGTGTTGGTCAACGCGCGGCTGAAATCGGGATCGGTGAAGAGTTTCTCGAAGTTTTCGAGGCCAACCCAAGGACTGCGTTCGAACCCGAGGAACGGCGAATAATCCTTGAATGCGATCACATTGCCAATCAGGGGCACGTAGATAAACAGGACGAAAAAGATCACCCCTGGCGCCATGAAGACGTACATCCAGCGGTTGTTCCACATCCGCCGGGAGAGCGGCACGCGTGGGCTCGGCTTGCGCTTGCCGGCCGGCAGGTCCCGTGTTGACGCGATAGCCATCGTTCACATCACCTGTAGCGTTGACCCGTGTTGCGCGACGAAAACAGATTCCTCGCAAGCTGGGAATGACAATCGGAGGGTGATCGCGACACACGGCTTCCATTGGGAACCAACGGGCCGAGGCCCATGCCCGACCAGCGCCTTCCCCGGGTGGCGGATCCGGTCGTGGTCGGGCAAGGTCGCCCCCTACCGAGACCCGGGTATGCGTAGGGGGCGACCTGCCGCCGTCGTGGGGAGCACCTGGCCAGCCGAAACGCAGGCGGCTATGTCGGCCCGGACCAGTGCAAGGGAGGGCATTACCGGCGCAGGCTCTATCCGAGTTGAGAAGCCAGATGTGCGCCGGAAGCCCTCCCCTACCACCACATTCCCATACGAATGCGCGGGTGGCGGGCGGTTACGCGTTTGCCTGGGCGTAGGCCTCCTCGTATTCGGCGCGGATTTCGTCGCCGCCGCGGCTCATGTAGTCCGAGATCAGCGTGTCGAGCGCGTCCATATCGGAGCGGCCGGTGCTGATGTCGATCTTGGTGTCGGTGTAGAGCTGGCCAAGCTCACCAGCCTTGGCGGTCGCCGTCGGCGAGTAGAGGTTGACCGTTGGCGAGAAGAGTCCGACGCGCGTCTGCGCCGCCATCAGTTCCTGCACGTAGCCGATTTCGTCCCGGTTCGGGCTGTAGAGCACGTTCAGAGCGCCGAGCGACGGGTTGAAGACGTCGCGATTGCCCTCTTCCGTGAGGGTGCGCGAGCCATCCTCATTGACCGTGTGGTGGACGCCTTCGATGCCGTAAACGAGGAAGTTGTATTCCTCGCTCCCGAACGGGGCACCGAAGTAGTCGGTGATGCCAAGCAACTCGTTGACCCGCTCATCGTCCGGGTTGTTCGGGGTCGGGATGCAGAACTGCCCGAACCAGCCGCCAATGTTGTAGGCCACGCCCTCACCACCGTCGTGACCCGGCGGGACCAGGCCGTTGATCTGGGCGTTCGGATTGACCTTGGCCGCTTCACCACGGATGAAGTTGAGCAGGATGAAGGCGTTCGGACCGGAACCGGCCGTCCCCGCCATCAACTGCTCGCGCACCTCGTTGCTGGTTTGGGTCAGCGAATCGGGATGGCAGGCGCCGGACGACCAGACGTTGCGGGCGTATTCGAGCGCAGACCGGAATTCGGGGGTTTCGATCGAGTGGGTGAACGAGCCGTCCTCGTTGACGATCCAGCCATTCCCTTCGGCACCCACCCGGAACATGCTGTGGATGAACCGCTGGGAGACCGCGTCGAGCCGCTCGAACGAGGTGCCGTAGGTATCGTTGCTGCCATTGCCGTCCGGATCGCCGGTAGTGAACGTGGAGATCATGTTCAACCACTCGTCGGCGTTGGCCGGAGCGGTCAGGCCGACGGTATCGAGCCAGTCCTGACGGTACCAGAGGCAGTTCGGCTGGAGCGAGGTCGGGCTGGGGGTGCCGTAGAGCACGCCGTTGAGCTTCGAATTCTCGAAGGCGTAGGAGGGCATGGCCGCAAGGTTCGCGAATGCCTGGCGAGCGTCGCCGTCGAGGTACTGGGTGACATCGGTGAAGGCCCCCTGCACCTTGAACTCGGACGCCTGTGGATAGAGCAGGTCGAGCACGAAGACGAGGTCGGGGAAATCGCCGCCGGCGACCATCGTCGCCATCCGCTCGGCGTAGGCCGCGCCGGGGATAAGGGTGACTTCGAGCGTGACCCCGAGCCGCGATTCGAGTTCCTGCCAGTACTTGTTGTCGGCCTTGTCGGCAATACGCTTGTCGGAGAGATGGGCGAGCTTGACGGTACCGCCCTTGCCCGGAGGGGTCTGGACGGTGGTGAAGGGATCCGGGTAGCGGTAGTAGGCGTTCGGCACGCCCTCGATCGGGGACGGGAAATACCCCGCGTCGGCGGCTGGCGAGGCATCCTGCGCCCAGCTACCGCGCGGGAAGATGATCGACGCGGCAGCAGCGCCGCCGGCGGCCTTCAGGGCAGTGCGGCGTGTCATTCGAAATGGATCGTTGTGCTGAACCATGGAATCGGGTCTCCTTCATGCAGGTTGCGGGACCATGGGCAGGACGCCCACCGGACCTCCGGATCAGCTTTCGGCGGCAGGCACCTCCTTTGACGTGGCGGGGACATCCCCGGCTGGATCAGGTTCGATGATGCGTTCTGGCAAGCGCGTCGCAACAGTCGATCGCACCGACTCCAGGTGTATTTGCATGCGCTCGCGCGCGAGGGCGGCATCACCGCTCCGGATGGCGTCGTAGATGGCGCGGTGTTCGGCGTGGTCGGCGCGGCGCTGGTTGCTGACGACCAGCATCACCGATTGTTCGGACGAGTAGATCTCCGTCAACAACGACATCACCTGGGCGATGACCGCGTTGCCGGAACAGGCGGCGACGCCGCGGTGGAAGTTCATGTTGGCCGCCTGCAACCGCAGGTCGTCATCGCGATCGAGGGCCAGCTCCGCGTCGGCGAGGATGCCCCCGAGCAGGACGACCCCAGGGCCTGCCGGATCGTGCGCCGCGACCGAGGCACACCACGGCTCGAACAGGATGCGGGTATCGATCAGGTCAAGGATGACCTTGCGATCGATGGAGCGCGCATGAGGGTTGGCCAGCATCAGGGGCGGGTGGGAGGCGCGCACGAAGATGCCAGCCCCATGCCGGACCTCGACCACGCCAAACGCCTCAAGACGCCGGATTGCCTCGCGCAGGGTTGGCACCGCGACCTGGAACCGGTCGGACAGCTCGCGCACGCTTGGAAGGCGATCTCCTGCCTGGAGGTTCTCGTCGCGCATCAGCGCGAGGATGCCCTGGGACAAGGCATCGGAGAGGGTGATTCGTGCAGGGAGTGGCGATGGAATGACCATGGCGGTTTCCTGCGATGCGGCATGGGGCACGAAGCTCGTACGGGGAAATGTGCAACTGACCTATTGATCTGATGACTTTTCTCGACTATATGACCAGCATCCCTTGCCGTCAAGCCTCGCGTCAGTCGGCTTCGGGCGAC
>CAZSUN010000004.1:36748-68498 GCA_964610045.1 uncultured Sphaerobacteraceae bacterium | reverse complement strand
CTATATGACCAGCATCCCTTGCCGTCAAGCCTCGCGTCAGTCGGCTTCGGGCGACTGGGTCCCTACATGCGTGTCGAAGGGTGCTTCGCACAGGGATGTCTCGACTTCGCCCAGCCCTCGGCTGGCGCCTCGGACTGGGCTCCGCTCGACATGACGGGTGAGGATGGGTGTCCAGACGGCATGTGGGGTATCGATGGACACGAACGAACCGGGGCTGATTGCGGCCCCGGTTCGTCATTTCCGTACAGTTGTTCCCGGCCCGCGAGGGCTGCCGGCGCGCTAGGTGCGGATTCGCCGCCGCAGCTTCATGCTTTCGTTCTGGCTCAGCGCGGCGATGCCGAAGACGATCAGGAACACCACGAGCGTCAATTTCTGCCCCAGGGTCTGGGTCGGATCGTCGAGATCGCCGGCGATGCGGGACGCAAACCAGATCTGGACGCCATCGACCACCAGGAATGCGCCAGCCGCCGCCGTCGCGAGGACGATGATCCAGTTGCCCAGGCGATTCCCAAAGAAGCCGCCGCCGCCGACACCTCCAATGAGCAGGATAATCATCAGCCACCGGTCTGGTGTTGGGCCGATGATGTCGATGAGGCCGCCAACGACGATCGCCAGCACCGCGCCGAGGACGGCGCCGGCGATATAGAGCCCGAAGCGCACGAGGCTGAAGAGCAGGACGGCGACGACGCCACCAGCGACCAGCGCGATCAACATGCGCATCGCGTCGTTGTCCTGGCCCTCAAGCAGCCACCAGCCGCCGACGAACCCAACCCCGAAGCCCATCGCCGCGAGGGCGAATTTGAAGAGCAGCGATCCGTACACCGAGAGAAAGATCCCGGCCCCGATCACCACGGCGCCCCACAACAGCTCTGTCCAGTCCATGCACCATCCCCCTCGTACCTATTGCGTGCCCGAGCCGCCCGGAGTCTGCTGGCTGCATGCGGCGTCGCATCTTCGTTGCCAGGTGGACAGGATTTCTCCTGGGCCACCCAAACCCGTGCGTATTTGAAGAGCATACACACAGAACAGGAGGGATTGGGCGTCGCGGGCCACTCCTGCTCCAGAATTCCTCCCTTTACGTTCCGGACAGCGATCGATCCGCCCCCTGTCATCACGACTTGCCGAATCCCGCAGGGTGTGGATGATGACGCGAGCTTGCACCTCCAGATCATGGCGACGAACGTCCCAGAGAGGATTCCTCATGGCACACGGCGACACCGGCGGCACCGAGATCCGAACTCTTGACATCACCGATCTCGAACGCATCGAGCGTTACAAGCGGGCAGGGTATGGCGGCAGCGTCTCTGACGCACTGTGGCACCTGGGGGTGGTCGATAGCGTCTTTTCCAGCCGGTTCACGCCCCTCCGGCAGGGGATGCAGCTGGTAGGGCGGGCGCTGCCGATCAAGCTCCACTCGCTCGCTGAACGCCCGAAGACCGACGAGGAACGGGCCGCGCAGGAGGCGAAGTGGGAAGCCGAGGGCGGTCACCCGCAGAAACGGATGATGCGGGCGGTGGTCGATCACGAGGACGGCACGATCCTCTGCTTCGATTGCGGCGGCGACATGCAGCCGGCGCATTTCGGCGAGATGAGTTGCCAGCTTGCGTACGCCCACGGCTGCCGGGGCATGCTGCTGGCCGGAAACTGCCGGGACACCCAGTACGTGCTGCAAATGCCCGACTACCCGATCTTCGCCTTCGGGACCCGGCCCAATGCCTTCGGCGGCTGGATCATCACCGAGGTGGACGAGCCGATCTACCTGCCGGGCCACATCAAACATTATGTCCAGGTCAATCCCGGTGACTGGATTTTCGGCGACAACGACGGCGTGCAGTTGATTCCCGGCCACCTGGTGGACGAGGTGTTGCTGCGGGTGGAACATACCTTCGAGATCGAGAACGCCGAGCGCGAGCAGATCGCCGCCGGCATGTCGATCGACGAGGTGTACAGCGTCTTCGGGGTGCTGTAGGACTTCTGGTCCTGTCAGTAGTGCTACGCTACTTTCACTACCCTATCCGTCACCCTGAGCGCAGCGAAGGGTCCCCCGGCGAAGCCGATCTGTCGGAGTCGGACGCGTACGCATCAACCTGCGGTCGATTGTGCTTCGCACAGGGATTCTTCGGCTTCGCCTCAGAATGACGACGCGGTGGTTGTGGTCAGAAACGGTAGGTAGGGGGCTTACACATGCGCGTACTCGTGACCGGCGGAACGGGCCGGCTCGGACAATTCACCCTCGCCGATCTCGACGCCAATGGGCATGAGGCGATCAACGCCAGCCGCCGTCCGGCGCCCGCCGGTGGTCCCGGGTCCGGCTTCGTCCAGATCGACCTGACCGATGTCGGGGCGGTTGCGGGCGCACTCAAGGGGTGCGACGCGGTGATTCACCTCGGTGCGATCCCGGCCCCGTGGCGGCATGCCGACGAAGTGATCTTCCACAACAACACGATGTCGACTTATGCCGTGCTGCAGGCGGCCCACATCGTCGGTATCCACAAGGTGGTGGTGGCGTCGAGCGTTTCCGGCTACGGCATGGCCTGGACCAAACGGCCATTTCACCCGCTGTGGGCCCCGCTCGACGAATCGCACCCGTTCCTCGCCGCCGATCCGTACGCGCTCTCGAAGGAGGTCGACGAGCGGACCGCCGAAATGTTCCACCGCCGGTGCGACATGCAGGCGCTGGCCCTCCGCTTCCATTGGGTCGCCACCCCTGAGGAGTTGCAGGACATCGCCGCCAAGGGCGGGATGCCGCCCGATTTCTTCGTCAACAACTTGTGGGGGTATGTCGACGGGCGCGACGCCGGGCGCATCTGCCGCCTCGCGATCGAAGCGGATGACCTTGGCTTCGATACCTTCAACGTGATCGCGGCGGATACGCTCTGCGCGACGCCGACCGAGGACCTGATCCGCGAGTACCTGCCAACGATGGAGGTACGGGGACCGATGCCGGGCAACACGGGCGGCTTCGACATCAGCAAGGCGGAGCGCCTGCTCGGTTGGGTACCCGAGCACTCGTGGCGGAACTACCTGAACTGACGGCCGCATGGCGGATAGCACTTCCGATCCATTTACAGCCTGCTCCGGCGGGGCGACGCTACGAAGACACGGTTCGGGCCGCGGGTGCATCGGCCACGCATGTGCGCCTGCATCGCCGGATTGGCATATCTGGTTGCCGCCCGTCTACGACCGTGCGGAACTGTGGGTCGATCTTCATTATTTCGACAGCAACTGGCCACTCCCCGTCCTCCGCCAGGTCACATCACGCGGAGATCGTCAGGGTGGCGTCGGGGAAGCGTTCGACGAGGCGGGCGATCACGGCATGCTGGACATCCCGGCCGGGCTTGACCCACACCGTGACCGTCAGGTTGCAGCCACCCGGTCCGACTTTGGTCACGTCGATTTTCGGGACCAGTTTGGACATCCCTTCGATCCCGTCGAACCAGGTTGCCTGGCCGTCCAGAACATCGGGATAGGGATGTTTCGCATCCTCGATCGCGATGGTCAGCGATCGCAGGTTGTAGGTGCTGCGATTGGTGACCACCTTGCTGAACACTTCGTAGTTCGGAACCAGCACCTGCTCGGCCTTGTCGTTCCGGATAACGGTGGTGCGGACATTCACCCGCTCGACCGCGCCGACCTGCCCCGAGACTTCAAGACGGTCGCCGTTCGAGAAGGGCTCTTCCGCCAGCAGGTAAATGCCGGCGACAAAGTTCTTCAGGACGTCCTGCAACGAGAGCGAGATAGCGGCGGTGATCAGACCGAACGCCTGCACGAACGCTGACGAATCGGCCCCGAGGGCGGTGAAGGCGAACAGGGCGGCGAAGATGTAGATGCCGATCTGGAGAAGGTTGTCGACCAGGGCGGGCAGATTGTTCCTGCCCTTCGTCCGCGCTTCGAGAGTGGTGCGCAGGCGACGACGGAGCCGCCCGGTGCTCCAGATGATGAGGAAGATGACAATACCGGCGATCAGCAGGGTTACCGATATCCCGCCAAGCCAGTTGAGCAGTTCGACGAACTGGTTCCAGACCGCCTTCGCGGCAGATCCCAGGGGGTCTCGCCGCCGGTCGCTTTCCGGCGGAAACGCGGTCGGGGTTGCCTGAATCAGCCCCAGCATTGCGGACCACCGCATCCCCGACTCCTCAACGCCGCGCCATTCGCCCACCCACCGGGTACCATGATTGCATCATGGTACCCGGCAAGCCTGCGCCAGCGCCGCCCCGCGCATCGTCAGTCCTCGCGGGCGCGGCTGTCGCCCTTGACCGTCACGATCGGGGTCAGGGTATGGACGACATCCACCAGGTCCGCCTGGCGGGCGATCACCTCCTCGACATCCTTGTACGCCGGTGGCGCTTCGTCGACGTAGTTCATCGACGCCTTCGACCAGGTCCCTTCCAGCGAGGCCGAGAACGCGCGCTCGGTGATGGTCTTCCGGGCCGCGCTCCGGCTCATGACCCTGCCCGCGCCGTGCGAACACGAGCGGAAACTCGCCTCGCTGCCGCGGCCACGGACGATGTAGCTGTTCGACCCCATCGAGCCGGGAATGATGCCCAACTGACCGGCATCGGCGCTGGTCGCGCCCTTCCGGTGCACCATCACCCGTTCACCCCCGTGCTCTTCGAGCTGGGCGAAGTTGTGGTGGATGTTGATGACCTCCCCGCCACCATCAGTCACCAGGTGCCCGAGTTTCGCCTGCTCCAGGCCGCGGTGGAACGAGGCAAGCAGCATCGCAGCCATCTGCCGGCGGCTGGCGAGGGCGAAATCGGTTGCCCAGGCCATGTCGGCGATGTAGTCCTGCCCGGTCCGGTCGTCGACCGGCAGGGACGCCAGGTCCTTGCTCACGGCGAGTTGGCGCTGCCGGGTGATTTCGATCGCCAGGTCGTTGTAGTGCTTCGCGATCCTGAGCCCGAGGTTGCGGGAGCCGGAGTGCACCATCAGCCAGACGATGCCCCGCTCATCCACCTGCGCTTCCAGGAAGTGGTTGCCGCCGCCAAGCGTACCCAGCTGGACGGCGGCCTTCTGCCGCATCAGCGGTTGCAGGGTCGTTGCCCGCAGCTTCCGGTCGAGCGGCCCGAGGTCCTGCGGCTGCTTGTGCACCGAGAACCCGGCCGGCACGTTGCGGTTGACATCGCCAACCCACTGCCGCCAGAAGTGCCTCCCCATCTGTTCGCGGTCGAGCGCGATGCCGGTATCGATCGCGCAGATGCCGCAGCCGATATCGACGCCAACAGCATTCGGCACCACCGCATCGCGCGTGGGAAAGACGCAGCCGATGGTGACGCCGAAGCCGACGTGGCAATCCGGCATCACGGCAATGGCGGTTGCCACCTCGGGGTGACGCGCCGCCTGTTCGAGTTGTTCCATCGCCGCCGGCTCGATGTCCGCCGCCGGCAGCCAAATCCGGATTGGAACCCGCAGGTCCGACCGTTCCAGTATTTCCTGCATCGAGAACTCCTTCGTTCACGAGCCTTCCGGGACGCTCCGTTGCATCCCCTGCCCGCCACGAGACGCGCCTGGCCGAAGACACGCAACCCGGCACCTGCGTGCCGCGCCATCTGCCAAGCAGACCCCTGTGGTGGAAGGCCCACTATAGCAGAGGGGCAGGCGCACTCCGGAAGTCCCCCAACGACCAGAGGCGCGACGGCCGGGACGCACGGCGAACTGGGCGGCCGGAACACGTCCCGCGGACGGAAATGCCGGGAACGGGCCGACACAGCCGCCTGATCGCGCTTGGTTGGGCGTATCGTGCGACTGCGGCTTCCCCTACGTGGAGCCGGACATGGCAACGATGAGGAAGGCCATTCTCCGGCGGAGGCACGAGCCGACAGGGCTGATCGAATGTGCGCCGGAAAGGCCTTCCCTGCCAATTCGCCAGGCGTCCAGAGGACAATCAGAGGAATGCCGCGACACACGGGTCGCAGATCAGCATCAGATACTCCAAGAGAATCCTTGTTATATTCCTCCCGGTCTGATAAGGTCCACCGCAATCGGGGACTGTGGCGGCCGGTTCGCACGTTCTGGCCCCTCGCGCGTGCCGAACCCGGCCTCACCCGGCTATGCTGGTACCGGGAGTCGCCCGCCTCCACCCCGTCGCGAAAGGTCCACCCGGGATGACCAACGCCCCCGCCGCCACCCCGCCGAACGTCGTACAGTTGCAGCCAGTTCCCGCGACCCGTCCACCGTCCGGTCCGGTGCGCATCCTCGGCATCGGCGGCACGACCAGCGCGAAGTCGTGGAGCCTGGTGCCGCTGCAGGAGGCGTTGTGCAAGGCGGAGTCGCTGGGGTGCGAAACGACCCTCGCCACCGTCTAC
The DNA here is from genome assembly GCA_964610045.1 of uncultured Sphaerobacteraceae bacterium. Lineage (GTDB taxonomy): Bacteria > Chloroflexota > Chloroflexia > Thermomicrobiales > UBA6265 > JACCYX01. Next base: position 62,193 of record CAZSUN010000004.1, on the reverse strand, counting down.
GATCTCAACCTGCCACTGCTGCATACCGAGTGGCGGCTGGACGACTACCCGCCCACGCTGGCCTGGCTGCTGGACCAGGTGCGTCGGGCCGACGGCATCATCATCTGCTCGCCCACCTACCACGGCACCGTATCGGGCGCGATCAAGAACGTGCTGGACCTGTTGATCTTCCTGGGCAAGGACAATCCACCCTATCTCGCCGGGAAGCCGGTGGGGTTGATGGCCTATGGCGGCATGACCGCGATGGGCGTGCTCCAGGCGCTGACCCACTGCGTGCGGGGCCTGAAAGGCATTTCAATCCCCACCCATATCGCGGTGCCGGAGAACTGCATCGACCGTGAGCAGGTCACCATTACAAACCCAAAGATCGAGCACCGGCTGGACCTGATGGTGGCGGAACTCGTCTCGTTCTCCACCCACCTCCGGGGCCGGACCACGATCCCCGCCGAACTCGCGTCCGAGGGCTGATCCAAACAATACCGATCGTCCGGCTTCGGTATCGTCAGGTATCTGGATCGGAGATGGAAACGACCTCCCGCACGGACAAATGGGCGCGTGCCGCGCACGGACGACCACAGAGGGTCCGCCCGACGACGGCGATCCATTGGTGTTCATCCGGACCCGGTATCAGCCGGTCTGCAGGAAGGTTACGCAAGCCAGGAGGGCGTCCGGATCGCCGAAGCTGCCGGCCTTGGTGACGACCCGGCACCCCGGCGCGATGGACGACTGCAGCACGCCCCACGGGATCGCCGGCAGGACCTCGCCGCCAAGCGTGATAGCCTGCGCCCCGACCCGGTCGATCACGGCAGCCGCGACATCGCCACCGGTCAGGACGAGGCCGCCAAGCCCGATCCGTTCCGCAACGCCAAGCACGATCTCGCCCAAGGCCCTGGCAACGAATGCGCCGCCCTGACGCGAGGCATCCATGCCGACCGTGGTCAGCACCGCCCGCTGGCCGCTGGCGAGGGCCGATGCCACCTCGTCCACCACCGGCGCGTGTTCCAGGTCGTCGCCGTGCAACATCGCTTCCGACGGCCGGAGAACCGGAATCCCAGCCGCCGCGAGCGCGTTGACCTGGGCGGCAGTCGCCGGGTTCCGGCTGGCCGCGACGACCAGGACCGGCCCCTGAATCCACTCGATCGTCCGCCGGCGGCGAAGCCCGGCGAGCACGACCGCGAGCTGTCGCGCCAACCCGGCAGACCCGGCCACCACCCTGATGCCGCTGGCAATCGCACCGAGGGCGATTGCCGAGAGATCGGCGTCCGTCACCGCGTCGGCCACCAGCATCCCGACGCCAGCCATCTCGATCGCCTCGGCCACCGCCCCGCCGCCCTGCTGCACCGTCCACAGGTCGATCCGGCGGGCCGGCAGGTCCGGGCGGCAACCAAACGTCGCCGAAAGGTCGATGGTGCGCGAACTGCCGATGCGCTGGTAGCCGCCGACGGTCGTGCGCCGTTCGGCCGGGAGGGCGGGCGCCACGAGGGCGCGGATCTCATCGCGGCCATCCAGGACCGCGCCGAGTTCGGCGCAGGGGTGACCGCGCAGCATCGAGTCGATCTTCTTGTAGGTGAGCACCTCGTACGGCAATGAAGCCGACAACTCGCGGTTGACCGCCATCGCCTCGGCGATCGGCAGGCCACGGCTACCGGTGGACCGGACCAGGATATCGGCATCGTCCGCGCGGATATCACCGAATGCAAGGGTTGTCGCCAGTCCGAGCGCCGCGAAGCCGCCGCCAGCATCGGCGGCACCCGTCAGGTCGTCGGCGAAGATCGCCAGGCGGACCACAGTCCTGTCTCCCTGTCCCGTCAGGACCGCTTCGCGCTGGCCATCTGGACCGCGACATCGATCGCGGCGAGCATGCTCGATTCGCCCGCGACGCCGGTTCCGGCAATATCGAACGCCGTGCCATGGTCGACCGAGGTCCGGATGATCGGCAACCCGATGCTGACATTCACCCCGGAGTCGAACGCCAGCAGTTTCATCGGGATATGCCCCTGATCGTGATACATCGCCACCACGATGTCGTAGTGGCCCTTCGTCGCCCGCAGGAATACCGTATCCGGTGGCTGCGGGTCGCTGACGTTGCGGCCCCGGGCCCGGGCGTCCTCGATGGCCGGGATCACCTCCCGCGCCTCCTCGTCGCCGAACAGGCCGCCTTCGCTGGCGTGCGGGTTCAAGCCGGCCACCGCGATCCGCGGTTCTGCGATCCCGAGCATCCGGCACGATTCCCAGGCGATCTCGATCACCTCGTCAACCCGCCGCCGGGTTACCCGCCGGATCGCCTCGGCCAGCGCGACGTGGGTACTGACGTGGACCACCCGCAAGTTGGGGCCAATCAACAGCATGCTGACCCGGGTGGCGCCGGTACGCTCGGCCAGGAGTTCGGTATGCCCGGGAAAGGCGTACCCGGCGGCGTGCATGGCGGCCTTGTTCAGCGGGGCGGTGACAACGGCATCGACCGCACCGGCCAGCGCCAGGTCGCAGGCGCGGAACACGCATTCCACCGCCGCCCAACCGGCATCGGGGGTCACTTCCCCCACCGGGTAGCCACCCGGTGGCGCGGAATCGAGATCGAGGAGGGTCAACATCCCCGGTCCGTAGGTTGCCTGTCCCGGATCGGTGACCGTCTCGATCACGAGGTTGTCGGTCCCGACCCAGGCGGCGGCGCGTTCCAGCGTCCGGCGGTCGCCGATCACGAGCGGACGAGCGGTTTCGTGCACCACGGGATCGCGCAGGGCCTTGAGGATGACTTCGGGCCCGATCCCGGCCGGATCGCCCATCGTGATTGCCAGCAGCGGCCTCGTTTCACCCGTCATCGTCCCGCCTCCAGCCCGCCCAGGCGATGCCGTGCCACCGCCTGTATCGACGGCGGCAGCGTACCGGAGTTGCCCGCACCGCGCGACCCCCCATCGTGACGGAATACGGAAACGCAGACATCCAGGCGATGTGCTGATTCGCAGATCACGCGCGGACCGCGATTTCGCTTACCGGAGATGCGCGTATTCAGGGGTATCAATTCGGGAATCGAGTCGCTATGATGGGCGATGACGTTGACCCCTGTGCACCGATGGTGCAGGTTGCGACGATGCAACGTCTCCATCATGTCGAGCCTCGAATCCCTCGGGTACTCGAGGCCCAGCAGATCCGTGCCCTTCGCCCGCCATCCGGCGGGTTTGCATGAGGCCGGTTCGCACGTGCAGAAAGGGGAGCGCCTGATGCTCCAGATCCTCAACCTGGCCGGCCCATTGGCCGCCCTGCTGGTGGCGAACGCCTGACGTTCCCGGTTTCCTGTCGAATCCGGCACGCTTCCATTCGATCGATGCAACCTATCGCCTGATATCGCCTCGCCGAGGGGAGCCCTGCGTGCTGCCTGCGCGACCGGCGATGTCACTCCGCCTGTCTGGAGGACCTCCCTTCATGAGTACCGCCACCGAATCAACGCCCGTCACACCCGTGCCGGGCACTGGCCACGAGAAGCAGGCATTCCTCGTCGGCCAGCACATCTATCTCCGTGCCATCGAAGTACCTGATGCGAAACGGGGCCAATCCTGGTCGATGCACCCGCTGCTGCCACGCGCAACGAGCTGGTATGAACACTGGATCAAGGAAAAGTTCCCGGACGAGCGCCGGATGGGCATGTACGTCATCGTTCGCAAGGACAACGATGTGCCCGTCGGCAGCATCCGCACCTGGCGCTACGACCCCACGACCTGGACCCGGGTCTACGTGGACCCGATGTACGGCGAACGTGCCGCGATCTGGAAGGCGGAAGCGCTGTCGATCGCATTCCCGTGGCTCGGGATCGAGCACCAGCGCCCGCGCCTCTCGATCTGGCTCGGCGCTGATGAAGACCGGGTCATCGACGCCCTCACCGGGATCGGGGCGCGGCAAACCGTCCGGTTCCGGGAGCAGATCCGCACCTGGGGCGGGCGGAGCGACGGACTTGGGTTCGAATACATGAATCCCACCTCGATCGCGCGGCTTGGCGATCCTGCCGGGATCGACCTGCCGCGAACCGGGACGGGTGAGGCACGCCCGGTGCCGGCGAATGTCACCCTCAATGGCGATCCGCCCGCGAATGCGGTGAAGGTCGGCGAGCGAGTCTACCTGCGGCCACGCCAGAAGAGCGACGGCCCGATCGTGGCCGCACTCTCGCGCCAGGAACCCGACACCACCTGGGATGCGGGGCGCTGGATGCGCTCGGCGCCTGGTTATGCCAGTTGGGTAGAGGGTGATGAGAAGGAAGACGTGCCATCGTCGGTCCGGTTCGCGGTGTGCCTGCGTTCGACGGACGAACTGATCGGCCAGGTCGGCATCGGTGACATCGACCGCATCAACGGCTACGCGGAGTCGGAAAGCGAGATCTTCCGCGACGAGTTTCGCGGCGGTGGCTACGGCTCCGAGGCGAAGCACCTGCTCTTCGACTACGCCTTCAACACGCTGGGGCTCCATTCGCTCCAGTCGTTCGTGATCTTCCCGAACACCCGCTCGGCGGCGGCGCTGCGCAAGCAGGGGTACCAGGATGCCGGCCGCATGCACTGGGTGTTCCCATCGTTCGGGACGTTCGAAAACATCGCCTGTTTCGACCTGCTCGCCGCCGATTGGCGAGCGATGCCGCGCACCGCTGCGCGAGAGGACACCGAATGACCACAGCAACAAGCGACCCCATACCCGGCCACGAGGGGCAAACCTTCCTCGTTGGCGAAGAGATCTACCTGCGCGGGATCGAGAAGATCGACGCTGCACGGGCGATGTCCTGGCGGCAGGGACTCTATCCCCGGTCTCCGGAAGCCACCGGGAAGTGGATAGAGGAGAAGCTGCCCAATCAGGAGAATCAACTCCTGCTGGCGATCGTGCGAAAAGCGGACGATCTCGTCGTTGGAAGCGTCACGCTCTACTCGGGCGACATCCACCCCTGGCTGGATGCCCGGGTCGATCCGCTCTACGGCGACCGTGGTCAGTCCTGGAAGGGCGAAGCGATGACGATCGTCGCGGACTGGATCGTCAACGAGCGCGGCCAGGTCGGGGTCACCCTGTCGCTCGCGGCGAACGAGGAGATCGTGATTACGGCCATCGAAGCATTCGGCATGCGGCAGACGGCCAGGTTCCGCGAGATGTACGAGCGTGACGGCCGGCGCGTCGACCGGCTCGTGTACGAGTACCTCAGCCCAGTCTGGATGGCCAACCTGGGCGACCCAAACGAGGCACCGCTGGAGCGCACCGGCACCGGTGAGCCACGACCGGTGCCGCCACCGGTTGACCTCGACGGCGATCCGCCCGCGAACGCGGTGATGATCGGCAAGCGGGTCTACCTCCGGCCGGAAGAACCGGACGATGCCGAGAACATCGTCGCGTCGATGCGGCAGGAGACGGAATCGTTTTTCGAAATCGGGCGTCACCTGGACAGTTCGGTCGGACTCCGAAAATGGATCGAGAACGGCCAGAAGCCAGACTGGCCGACGTGGATCGGGTTCGCCGTGTGCCTGCGCGAGACGGGTGAGCGCATCGGCTGGGTTGGCCTGATTGGCGTGAATTACGAGCAGCGCACGGCCGAGACCGGAAGCCGGTTCGATGAGATCGACTACCGCGGTGGCGGTTACGGCTCGGAGGCGAAGCAACTCCTGCTGGAATACGCCTTCGATCGGATTGGCCTGCACATGGTCGAGTCGTGGGTCCTCTTCCCGAACACGCGCTCGGCGGCGGCGCTGCGCAAGCAGGGATACCGGGAGGCCGGAAGGATCAACTGGCTGTATCCATTCGAAGGTGGTCTCGGGAATTTCGTGGTGTTCGACCTGCTCGCCGAGGAGTGGCGCGTGATGCCGCGCCAAGAGTGGAAGGCGTAGCGTGTGTGGCACAGCGGGCCATCCAGTGCCCGCTGTGTGCCTCACCCGGCAGTTTCGTCCTCAGCAATCGCGTCTGCCTGCGCGAGTCGAACAAGGAACTCGCGCGGCGACACGATCGGAATGCCCCGGAACTCGACCAGCGCCAGCAGGCCCTTGTCACCGGTCACGAGAAAAGCAGCTTCCGCCGCCACCGCGGTCGCCAGGATCAGGTCGTCCTCGTCATCGTCGGCGATGCCGTGGATGCCTTCGGCGGGGTCGACCCTGGCGACACTCGCTCTCAGGGCAGCAAGCCGACCCGAAAGCTCAGCCAGATCCTGGCGCTGTCGCCAGTACGGCTTGTGCAGGGCGCGTGCCACCCCATCGAGGATATGACCGGACGACATGAGCTGGAACCCGTCGGCCCTCCAGCTAGCCATGATGCTAGAGGGAGCCGACTCACCAGTCACCAGACCAGACAACAGGACATTGGTGTCCAGCACGGCCCTCATTCGCCGTAACTGCGCGAGAGTTGCCGTTGATCCGAGATGGCCGACTGCACCCCACGTTCACGCCGCCGGTCCTCCTTGACCTCGGCCAGCGCCTTCTCAATCTCACGTTCCAGTTCGTCGTCGGGGATGCCGACAAATGGAGCCCGAAAGGATGCCAGCAGGGCCGTTCGCTCCGCCACGATATCGTCGCTGTGGCGCAGGCGGCGGGCATCCTCGATCGAGACGACCGCAACCGCCGGGGTGCCGTGCTTCTCGACGATGATGCGGCCTTCACCGCGGGCAACCCGGTTGACGACCTCGCTGAAGTGCTCCCGCACCTCGGACGCCGACATGACGATCTGGTCAGTGGACTCGTTGGCGCGCATGTTGATCTCCCTGAGCGACTGGCATTTCGTACGTTATTGTACAAAACAAAATGGAACAGGGGAAGGGTCGGGAGACGCGCACGCTCTGCCGGGGCGGCACTTGTGATACCAACTCCGGGTGTAGAGCAGGGCGCAGCGGCGGGGAGATCCTTCGGCTCCGCCTCAGGACAGGCTCCGGGCCCGCCCTACGACATGCGCCAGCGATCAGCCAGAGACGGTATGAGACGTGCGGGTGGACAGACCCTCGCTGACGCTCGGGCCGTCCACCGCTCCGAGGTGTTGTGGTGTGCCCGCCAGGGAATGCGATCAGGGCGGGAGAGAAACTACGGCAGGTCGATGGCGTTGAGGACGGTGGCCCGGGCGCTGCGCTCCGACTGGTAGTCGGCCTGCGGTACATCCTGCATGAAGATCAGCACCGATTCGCCTTCCACGATGTACTGGCAATGGAGATACAACGCCATCTCCTCGCCATCGGACGACGTGTAGGAGAAGAGCCCGTAGGCGCTGCGGTCGTCACTCCCCTGATACGGCTTGCCGTCTTCCGTCACCTGTAGTTTCGGACTGGAGCCGTCGACGATACCCTCCGCAATGTCGAGCGCGAAGGCCACACAGCCATCAAGTTCACCGTCGTACTGGAACGTGAGGTACAGGAAGATCGTGCTGGTGTCGTTGGTGAGCGTGAGGGTATCGGCGGTGCCTTCTGCTGACCCCTGGCCACCGATCGTCCAGCCCGCCGGGACGTCGAGGCTCACGCCGAACTGCTCGCTCTCCCAGACGTCGCCGGAGTCGACCGGTTCTTCCGTTGCCTCGGGTTCTTCCGTTGGTTCCTCGGTGGCTTCCGGTTCTTCCGTCGGCTCTTCAGTGGCCTCCGGCTCCTCTGTTGCTTCAGGCTCTTCGGTTGGCACTTCCGTGGCGTCCGGTTCTTCGGTCGCTTCCGGCTCTTCCGTGGCCTCGACACCCTCGGCTACGGGCGGTACCGCCTCCCGGATCAGCACCGTTCCGCCGTTGAGTTGAATACCGAGCTGCGCCGCATCGAGGGCGGCAATGTAGTCATCTTCCCGCGCCAGGAGGACGATGACCACGGTTGCGTCAGCAACTGACTGCACCTCCAGGGTCAGCCGGTCGCGATCGGCAGTCACCTCGGCATACGGCACATCGGCGGTGTTATCCATGCCGAGTATAACGAGCTCGCTGGCGTTTCCGGTGAAACGCTCCATCGTGGTGATCAACGCGTCCGAGGGATCGACATCGTCCGGGTAGCCGATCACCCACACCCGGCCATCGTTGTTGGAGGCCATCATCTCGTCGTATTCGCCGTCAACCGAGACGACGTGGCGATCGAGCGCGGCCCACTGGCTGTCCCAGGTCACCACGTAGCCGAACTGTGGACTCTCGTAGGTGGAGTCATCGATCTGGATCGATCGCATGAGCATCGTCGTGCTCCCGGCGATCGGCACGACAGCAAGGACCAGGGCCATCAGGCCGCCGATGAGGCGGGCGGAGATGCGGGATGTCATGGACAACTCTCCACAGGTTGATGTTGGCCGGCCAGCGGCGCGACAAGCGGGTATGCCCCTCCATTGTACGTGGAAGGCCAATCCCGTCACTCCCGGATTTCCACGGGCGGATCCGGCAGGTCGCCAGACGCGATCCGGGCGAGCAATTCCGCCATCCCGACCGGATAGAACGTCTCGGCCGACGCCCGGATCGCCGTCACCGACCACCACTGGTGACGCTGGTAGACTTCGCGCTCGTATTCGAACTGGTTGTCGAAACTCACGTCATCACGCTCGCCCCGGACGAGGAAGTACCGCTCGACACTGAGGAACGGCGGTTCAGCGTCCGGATCCATCTTCGTCCGGAACCAGACCCACGGCCCGAGCGGCACACCGGCGATCCCGGTTTCCTCCCGCAATTCGCGCACCGCCGCGTCTTCCCACGATTCGCCTGGCTCCACCCCGCCGCCGGGCGTCACCCAGTAGCGGCGCGGGTTTGGACGTGACGGCGGGTCCTGGTGGCAGAATAACAGGACCTCGTCACGGGCGTTCAGGACCACCAGGCGGGCCGACGTTCGTTGCCTCACTGTACCGCTCATGAGACGTTCCGTTCAGCTGGCGAAACGAGCGGGGCGTAGTCCCGGGCACCGCCGATATGCGCTACCACCGTCGAGAGGTCGTTGTCACGCACGCCAATCAATGCCCATTCCAACTCCAGGCACCCCGCCCGGAACCGCGCCCGCTCCCAGGTGGCATCGTCGATGGGATAAACAGGGAACATCAATTCCACCAGCGACGCTCCGTAACACGCCAGCAGCGCCCCGAAGTCATCGGCGGGATCGCCAAGCCCGATGGTCCCGAAGTCGATCACACCAGCCAGCCGGGAGGTCTCCGGGTCAACCAGGATGTGGTAGGGCGCGAGGTCGCCGTGAACAAGCACGGGGTCCACGTCCATCGACAGCCGCCCGGAGAGCACAGGCGCGAAATGTACGACGACCGCGTCCCGCTGATGCCGGAACAGGAGCGGGAACAGCGTTTCCTCGATCTCCTCGTACATGTCCCGCCATTGAGTAATCGTCCGGACGGAGTGCGCGGCGCCGATCCCGGTCAGCTTCGATGCAGGAATGCCGTGGAGTTCCCGCAGAAACACACCCAACGCTCTCATCGCCGCCTGCCGTTCGGGCACAGGCAGGCCAAACAGCGTCTCACGGGTCAGGGCATTGCCAGGCACCAGGCGGTGACTGGCGAGATCGAGCCCATGCATCACCGGCTCCGGAACCGGAAGCGAGACATGCTGGCGAACGATGTCAAGCACCTCCGCCTCCCGCGCCAGGTCCGCCTGCCCCTGCGGCGTCTTCGGGAACCGGAACACCCACTGCTGGTTCACGATGACAATGTCGTTGACCATGCCTTCGCGGATTAACTGGCTGTGGTTGATGGCAATGCCGGGAACTGCCGCCCGGATCCGGCCGACCAAGGCATCGTTGTCCAATGGGACGCCTCCCTCACCGAACCGTCCGGCAACATCCAGCCAACACGGCACGGTGCATCCGACTACGTATCCTCAACCACCTTCGCAGCTGCCACGTACGTGATGCGAACGGCCCAGGATCAGGAAGAGGCCGCCGCTTTCCGGCAATGTCCGCAATCTCACCGATGGATCGAGCCCATTCCAGCCCCAAAATGACGATTGTCGCAGAGCGTATCCGGCCGGGTCCGGGTGCCAGGCATCCAGGGTTGGAGGTTGGTCATGCGGTATTCCCATTCCAGGCATTCGCGACGCCGGTCGCGGTTCCTGTCCCTGCTCTCCATGTTCGCGTTGCTCATGATGCTCGCCGGGCCGCTGGCGAGCACAGGCGCGCGTGCCGGGAACGACCAGCCGGCAACTGACGACGTGACCGACGAGCAGGCCACGGAAGTCCCGCCTGACGCCGCTCCCACTGAGGCGCCTGACGACATCATCGTCACCGAGGTCCCGACGGAGATCCCGGCAGTAGCGGAGTCAGCGACCCTGACGATTTCCGTCTACCGGTGCGATCATCCTGAATACGATACCGGTTTCTCCGAGAACATCCAGACGGTGCTCGATACCTGCACCGGGCCGGGCTACGGCGCGTTCTCCATTGAGACGGGTATCCCCAGCTCGACCCAATCCGGCCAGGCGGTGCAGTTCGAGATCGACGGCTTCGTCACGATCATGGAGTCGGTCCCATCCGGTTACGACAACCCAATCGCGAACTGCTTCATCTACGATGCCGGTGGCAATCTGGTCGACCAGATCGGCCCGGGCGAGGCCAGCGGCGGCGGCTGGAAAGTGGGCGGTATCGCCGATGGTGATGTCCACTGCGACTGGTATCAGGTCGACCGGGGCGTCGGCAATGTCTACATCGTGAACATGGCCTGCCCATCGACCGCCAGGATGTTCCCCAAACCAACGATGGACGAACTGATCCAGCAGTGCATCGAACCAGCCGGACAGCGACACTTCATCGTTGAGCACGGCCCGGGACTGGAGCGCCAGGGCGTCACGGGCGGCGAGTTCAACGATACCTTCATCGAAGCGGTGAAAACCGGGGCGATCGCGATCCGGCTGACCGATCCGGCCGGGTTCGACTCTGCCCGCGTGTTCTGCCAGGTGTTCGGCACCGACCAGATCACCCAGGTCGCTCCATTCTCGGAAGTCGCCGTCAGCAACTTCCGCGCCTCCGGTCTCACCCTGGTCAACGGGCAACGGATCCACTGCAGCTGGTTCAACATCCTGGAAGGTCCCGGCTTCGCGCTTCCGGATGACGACCTGCCCGAACTCGCCACCGAAACGCCCGGCCAGCAGACCTCGGATCTGGTCATCGTCAAGCACACCTGTCCGGAGGGCTACGATCCCGAGACCGACGATGCCGATCCGATGACCGACTGCCCGGAAGGACCGGACGGGGTCACCTTCTCGATCGCCAGCGTTGCTGATCCCGACGACGCGGCACAGGACGTGACCGGCACGTCCGCTCCCAACCGCGCCTCCTTCAACACCCTCACACCAGGTGACTACCTGATTACCGAGGCCATCCCCGGTGGTGTTGCAGTAGTCTTCGTCCTCGGCTGCGGTGGCGGTGGGGTCGACCCGGTGCCTACCTTCGTCACCGGGCCGTTCCAGGTCGGCATCCCGCAGGGTGTGGTCTTGACCTGTCACTGGTTCAACATCGCGGAGGGCACCCAGGACGTCGATGAGGCCAGCACGAACGAAACCGGCCGGATCGTGTTCCAGACCTTCGTCTGCCCGGATGATCAGGCCGACCCCAGCCTCGGCGCCGAGGCCGTGGCGGACGCCTGCAGCGAGCGAATGGAAGGCGTCGAATTCAGCGCAACCGGCAGCAACGGGGCCACCCAAACCGGCACCAGCAACACCACTGGCACCGTCACGTTCGACGATTTCCCGGCCGGCGAGGCCACCCACTGAAACAATCCCCAACGGCTACGGCGACCCGCTTTCGATGTCATCGTCGGTACAGATTGCGCTGCCCCTTGACAGCCAGGACGGTTACTACTCGGTCTCAACCTCGAACGTGAAGCTCCGGGTAGCCCAGCATCCGTACCTCTCGAACTGGCCGGAGTCGTGAAGCCGTGGGATGGCCCTACGATGGAAAGGGTTGCATGCGCAGCAGCCACATCAGACCCAGCATGGCCTGGGCCTGGATAACCAGCGTCTCGCCGGGGACAAGCAGGTCTGGTACCTCCGCCAGAGGAAGCTTCGCCACCCGGATCGGCTCGTCGGGATCGGGCGCGTGGTCAACCGGGCGACACCCTTCGGCCAGTACGTAGGTCGTCTGCTCGTCGGTGTAGCCAGGGCTCATGTAGACCGTGGTCAGCACCCGCAGGGAACCGGGTTCGTGGCCGGTTTCCTCGATCAGTTCGCGCGCGGCGGTAACAAGGGCATCCTCACCGGGATCGATGAGTCCGGCCGGGAGTTCGATCAGGTACCGGTCGGCCGCATAGCGGTACTGGCGGATCACCAGCACTTCGCGCTCGGCGGTCACCGGAATGATGACGACCGATTGCGGGCGCTGAACCACGGCGCGTTGACCCGCCCGGCCCGACGGCAGCGTGACATCGTCGATCCGCACTTTCAGCCAGGGTTGGTCGTAGATCGTCTCGCTGCCAGTACGTGTTTCATGCGGGAGTTCCTGCGCAGGAGTGAGGTCAGCGATGGACATGGAAGTTCTCCGGTGACGGGGAACGAAAATCGACACCGCGGGGGTGTCGATCGGCGGGGGAATCCGGTTGTGGGAGGCGCCAGCCGGATTCGAACCGGCGATCAGGGTTTTGCAGACCCGTGCCTTACCGCTTGGCTATGGCGCCATGAAACCGCGCGGCCACCATCTGCCAGGCGCGACGTCGTTGACGCCAGAGTGTACCACGAAGGACAGGGGCCGCTCGACGGTTGCCATCCGCCCGCGCATGACCCATTGACTTGGCCCCGCCGGACGCTAGGATGGCATCAGTGTCCATCTGCATGAACCGGTTGAGCCCCCCGGGAGGTCCGCATGATCCGCAGGATTGTCGCGATCGTCCTCTTCGTCCTGACGTTCCTGCCATCGTCCACCATGGGCGCGCTGGCCGCGTCCACCGTTCGGGCGGAGCCGGAACGCGCGATGGCACCCGCGCACCAGCCGGAATCGCACCGCTTGGTGCTCCCGGACGCAGGACCGCCAGGCGGTGCGTTCGACTGCGGGTCGTTGTGGTCCACCGGGTTTCCAAGGACCGGCACCGGCCTCTCGTACTGCCTCGACTATGCAGACGAGGGTATCAGCGGCAACAACTACCGCGTGGTCTACCCGGCGGAGTGGTCCGCCACCGCAGGCTGGGGCACGCCCTACCTGGAATCGGCCGTGCAGGCAATCCGCGACTCGATCGCCGTGTACAGCGGGTTGGGCACGGTCGGTTCGGTGACGGTGGTATTCGCGCTCGAACAGGCGGATGGCGCCGCAACCTCGGGCGCCGACGAAGCGCTGGTGGAGCCGTACAGCGATGAGCCATGCGCGGTGGTGCTGTACCCGCTGGGGGGATTGAGCGGGCCGGACGATTTCAAGCAGATCGTCGCCCACGAACTGTTCCACTGCTTCCAGGACTGGAACTTCGTGGAAGGCGCGGGGTTCGAGTACGCCACCGATGGCTGGTGGCTCGACGGCTCCGCGGATTACTTCAGCAACGTCGTGTACCCGACAACGAACGCGGAATGGCAGTGGATCGCCGATTTCGACGCGCAGTCCGAGACCTCCCCGATCACCCAGTTCAGCTATGCGGCCTCGTTCTTCTTCCAGTACCTCGGCAACACCATCGGCGACGCCCAGATCATCGACCTGCTGGCAACGCTGCCGGTCAAGGGCAGCGAGGCCGATCACCAGGCCGCGCTGCGGGCCTGGTCCGGCATGGACGACCTGTTCCAGGGCTTTGCCGAGTCGTATCTCGACGGCACATTGATGGACACCTCCGGCGCGGCGATTCCGTTCGCGCCAACCTACCCGCCCACCGTATCGTTCAATGCCTCCGGAACACTCGAAGCGAAGGTGGACCCGTTCGTGGTTCGCCGTCGCCAACTCTCGTTCGATCCGTCGATGTCGTACCGCATCAGCCTGGAGGAGACCGCTGGAGAATCCCTGCACGGTTTCCGGGCCGAGGGCGGGACATGGGGGCTGGCGCCGATGGCGGTTGACTGCGGCGATGGCCGCGCCTGGTACAGCGTGTTCACGACGGTCGGTGAAGAAGGGGTCGCCTCGTCGCCGGCAACAGTCACCGCCACGGTCGATGCCAGCGACGAATGCGACGAGGCATCGACCGATTCGTGCCTGCAGGGAAACTGGGTGGTGACCGACTACAACGCCTTCATGCAGGCGGCGCTCGCCACCGCCGGTGCGACCGGGATCACGTTCGAGGGCGCCAGCGGCGGGATGGCGTTCACGTTCTCTCCCACCACGATCACCTACAGCGCATCCGATTTCGAACTGCACGGCAGCGCCTCGGCGGCGGGGGTGATGGTGGAGGTGGCGGTGCGGATCAGCGGCACGGCGACCGCCACCTACGAGGTGACGGAACCTGGCACAATCGCGATCGTCGAGGTCGATCCTGGGTCGTTCACGATCGAGGCGGAGACGTTCGTCGGCGGTGGATCGGCGGGCGTGATGCCGATGGATCCGCTGGACTGGATCTTCTTCGCCAGCCCGACTTACGGCTATACCTGCAGCGACGCCACCCTCGGGTTAACGATTCCGCCAGCCGCGTCGCCCGTGGTGCTGGACCGGGGATAGCGCCGCCAGTATCCGGCATGACCCTTCTGCCACGGGAGGGTGGAGTTGCTCCGGCCCGGAGGGCGAATGAATGGAATCAGGACAGCCACACGGCGCTGGGCGCCTGGGCTGTCCCTACACGAGCCGGGTCAGCGGTCTGGCGGGGTGTGTCCGGGTTGGCGCGGCATCCCGCGGGTTCTTCGGTTGCGTGGCCCAGCGCGATTCGGGAGGACATCCTTCGCTTCGCTCAGGACAGGCTTCCTGGCGGCAGGCTGCATCCAGCCAAAGGGACTGATTGTGCCGCCTTGGTCCCCCCTACACATGCCTACACCCAATTCGCGAGCCTTCGGCGACGAGAACGGGGTGGATAGAGTCGGAATGGGCACTTGACAGCCATTGGTGGACAGGTATGATGCGCGTATTGGTCTGACAACCTGATCATCCGGAGAGTTGATGACGCACTCCGATTTCAACATGGTTTCCGTCGTGCGGTCGTACGAGCAGATCGTGGCCCAGGTCCAGCAGGCCATTCGCGAGGGACGCTACCCACGCGGATCGAAGCTGCCGACCGAACGCGAGCTTGCCGAATCGTTCGGAGTCAGCCGGAGCGTGGTGCGGGAGGCGATCAAGGTGCTCGCCGCGAGCGGCCTGGTCGAATCTCGTCAGGGCAGTGGCATTTTCGTGCGAAACGACCCGATTCCAACGATCACCCGCGCCTTCACCCTGTCGGTTTCGCCCAATGCGGAATCGATCGAGCGCCTGTTCGAATTTCGCGGAGTCCTTGAAGTCGAAGCCGCCCGGCTTGCGGCGACCCGCCGCACCGACGACGACCTGGAGTCCCTGAAATCAGCCATCGCCATCGTCGATGCAACCACCGATGGCGACGACTGGAAGCGATTCGGGGACTCGGATACGAGTTTTCACCTGGCGGTGGCGGCAGCGAGCGGGAATCCCTACCTCGCTGTCGCGGTCGCCACTGCCCGCGACATGCAGAGCGATGTCGTCCAGCTGTTCGCCGACCGGGCAGGCCAAATGCAGATCGCACTCGACCATCACCAGGCAATCCTCCAGGCGATCGAGGCAGGCAGTGCCGACCTCGCCGCCACATCGATGGCCATCCACATTCGCTACACGCTGGATGTGGTGCAGTCAGAGCTTTCGACGCCCGACGGGAAACACCCTCCGGATTGAGTACGGCACTTCGGAAACACCTCAGACGGAAGGAGGACGAAACAGGCCCATACGTGTGTGGGAATCACGACCCTCGCGTACCCGGTTCATCCGCGAAAGGACTCCCCAGACCATGACCCAGCCACGTCTTTCACGACGCACCGCCCTCAAGGCCGGCGCCGGCGCGACATCCCTCGGCCTCCTCTCCCGGAACGGCGCATACGCCGCGCCGTCGTCTCGCGGCAGCTACCAGTTGGCCGCGCCGCAGACCCTTTCGGGCCGGGTGGTGATCGCCACCAACAACAATCCGACTGATGACGTGAAGGCCGCCCTGACCAACGCCTACCGGGAGCGGCAACCCGATGTGGAAATCGCCTGGGACACGGCAGATCGCGGCGGCGAGTACGCCAATTGGCTTGGCACGCAGCTGGCCGCCGACGACATTGCCCTCGATATCGTGGCCGGCAACTACCAGGCGACGTTCCGCGGCTATGTCAACCTCGACATGTACCGCGGGGCAACGAACCCGTACTCGGAGCAGATCTGGGATGCCGACCTCAACTGGGACCTGATCCGCGCGCTCGATCCAGCCGGCAACCGGATCATGCTGCCGACCCGGGCGGTGCACATCAACTGGTTCTACAACAAGGACCTGTTCGAGCAGGCGGGGATCACCGCGACGCCGACGACCTGGTCCGAGTTCATCACCACCTGCGAGACGCTGAGCGCCGCCGGGATCACCCCGATCGGCATTAACTTCAACTGGCAGCTGCCGCAGTGGTTCGCCGAGGTCTACTTCGACCAGTACCACGTCAACTGGGTCGAAACGGTGCGCGCCCAGGAGGGCGACTGGAACTTCGACCCGGATTTCGACGGCGCGTTCACCTTCGATCCCGCCGAGCCGATGATCCACAACCTCTACACCTACAACGTGCAGCGGTTCATGAAGGGCGTCCAGGACGGCATGTTGCGGTTCGACACGCCCGAAGTGATCGACCTCGTCACCAACCTCAAGGCGGTCTTCCCGCAGTACGCGACCGAGGACATGTACGTCACCACCGACACCTACACCAAGTTCCTGCAGCAGCAGGTGGCGATCATTCCGGACGGCTCCTGGAACCTCGGGCAGCTGACGGCGGACATGGCCGAACTCAGCCCGGAACGACTGGAGCAACTCGAGATCGAGGCCGGTTCGGTCCAAACGTTCAACTGGGCCACATTCGAGAACCCGGCCATGGAAGGCGACCTCATCCAGAGCCAGCCGCGCTCGGTGGAATCAGCTTCCGGCGAATACGTCAGCGTCATTGAGAAGGACCAGGCGCAGACCGATCTCTCGGTCGACGTGGCGATGTTCTGGCTGAGCCACGTCGGATACCAGCCGTGGCTGGATGCGCAATGGGCATCGCCGGGCTTCTCGCCAGCCGGTCCCCTCCAGGTGACCGGGGTAACGGTGCCCGAACAGGAGACCGCGCTGTTCGCCGACCTGGTGGAGATGGGCAACGCCGAGGCCGCCTACAACGGCTTCTGGACGGCCGGCGCCGGGGCGGAGCACACCGAGAACCTCCACAACCTGCTGGCATCGGCCCTCAACGGCGACGTGACGCCGGAGGACTATGCAACGCAACTCCAGCAGTACCACGAGGACAACTGGGACTCGTACCTGGAACTGATGCAGCTGACACAGGATGACGTCGACGATCCGGCGCGCCAGCCGGGGACGTAGGGCGACGATCCGGAGGCACTCCATCCGTAGGGGCGGACCTGCCGCGACCTGACCAGCACGACGCCATACCGGGATCTGGTCGCGGCTGTCGTCCGCCCTCAATCGATGCCGGGCGGACAACAGCCGCCTGCACCTCGGTTGCGGAGGAGTCTCCAGCGACGGCGGCAGGTCCGCCGCTACGGAGTTGTCATCGGGGTCGCACGCCGGCCTGCCTGAAACGTCCACCCCCACGGGAGGAACATGACCGGGTCCCGCAAACGTACGCTCGTCATCGGGTTCGTTGTCCTGGCGCTGGCGGTGAACGGCCTGTTCTGGCTGTTGACCAGCCGGGCAGAATCCGGCTCAACCCTGCTCACCCCGGCCGGGGTCGAAAGCGACGGCCTGATCGCCGCCGCACCTGGCCCGGATGCCGGGGTGATCACCGCAACCCGCAGCAACATCGTCTCGGCCCGGGATGCAACCCTGGTC
The DNA here is from genome assembly GCA_964610045.1 of uncultured Sphaerobacteraceae bacterium. Taxonomy (GTDB): domain Bacteria; phylum Chloroflexota; class Chloroflexia; order Thermomicrobiales; family UBA6265; genus JACCYX01. Next base: position 44,362 of record CAZSUN010000004.1, on the reverse strand, counting down.
GAGACCGGCCTGGTCCAGGTCGAGGAGACGGTTGGCGCCATCGCCTCCGGACCCGATGGCACGATCCTGGTTGGCACGGCCAGCGGCGTGGTGCAGGAGTACGCCGCCGGGTTCGCGCCTGGCCTCGCCCGCGAAGTCAACGGCCGGGTGCTGGCGCTGGTCGCAACTGACGATGGCGTCTACGTCGCACACGGGGTCGGGGCGTTCGGGATCCGGTTCTACATCAGCTTCTTCGGGCCAGGCGAAACCGAGGCGCGATTCACCTACCAGGTCGCGCAGCCGGTCACCTCGATGGCGGCCTGGCAGGATGGCGTGGTATTCGGGACCGGGAACTCGAATGTCGGGTACCTGACCCCGGCATCTCCCGACGCGCCTGTCTGGATGACCCAACTCACCGCGCCGGTTACCCGGGTGACCGCGGTCCCGGCGATCGACGGCATCCTCGCCGGGGACGACAAGGGCAATGTCAGCCTGGTCGGCAGCGACGGGACGCCGGAATGGACGACCTCGGTCGGACAGTACCCGGTGCGCGGGCTCGCCTACGACACGGAAGGTGGGCAGGTGCTGGTTGGCGATGCCAACGGCGCGTTCACCACCCTCAGCGATACGGGAGCGACGGTTTACAGCGGCACTGTTGCCCGCGAGGTCGATCTCGAAGCGATCCTGCCGATCGGTGAGGATGGCTGGATCGTGATTCCCCGCAGTGGCGAGTGGCAATACCTCGATCCATCGGCGGCGTCGAGCGCGACCAGCGCCTCGAACCTGCGGCTCGGCTGGGTCATCGCAAACGGCGTGCTGGCGGTCCTGGCGACCGGCGTCATCATCGCGGTGGTCGACCGGTACCGGAAGACGACGTTGCGGGTGGGGAAGCAGGCGTGGAAAACACGGATCGCCTACGTCTTCGTATTGCCCGCCATCGTCCTGATCGTGATGTTCAGCTACTACCCGGCGGCGATGGCGTTCTACTACTCGTTCACCAACTACAGCCTGCGAGCGATCACGAAGTGGGTCGGGCTGGAGAATTACCGGGACATCCTGTTCCACGACCCGTACTTCAAGGTCGGCATCCGGAACATGCTGATCATCACCCTGACGAGCATCGTCAAGACGCTGACGGTGCCGCTGCTGATCGCCGAACTGGTGTTCTGGCTGCGGAACTCGTGGCACTCGTACATCTTCCGGACGCTGTTCATCCTGCCGACGGTGGTGCCGGGGCTGGTCTTCACCCTGATGTGGCGGCAGATCTACGATCCCGACACCGGGTTGATCAACGAACTGCTGGGCGCCTTTGGGCTGGAAGGGTGGCAAACCGCCTGGCTCGGCAATCCGGAGACGGCGCTGTGGGCGATCATCGGGGTCGGGTTCCCGTGGGTGGACGCCTTCGCGCTGCTGATCCTGTTGGGCGGACTGCTGAACATCAACGCCGACTACTTCGACGCGGCGAAGGTGGATGGCGCCTCGGTCTGGCAGCGATTCCGCAACATCGACCTGCCGCTGCTGATTCCGCAGTTCCGGATCCTGCTCTTCTTCGCGATCGCGGGAACGGTGCAGGGGTTCGTCTCGATCTTCATCCTGACCCGCGGCGGTCCCGGGATGACGACCTACATCCCGGCGCTCCAGATGTACATGCGGATCTCGGACGGCGACTTCGGGTATGCGTCGGCGGTGGGGGTGATCCTGTTCCTGATCATCCTGGTGGCGACGTTCCTGGTGCTGCGGCTGCGGCGCAACGAGGGGGTGGAGGATGCGTAGCCAATACGTCAGCGCTTCTCGTAGGGGAGGACCAGCGGCGCATCAGAGACTACGCGACAGTCGAGTGCCTGCGCCGCGTGTGTCCTCCCGCAGATCCCGGTCACAGGCGTCAGGTGCCGGCAGGGGTAGCAGGACCGACATGGAGTCGGCCCCTACAAACGGCCGAAACACGCGGGCACACGTAGGGGCGACCCTCCGTGGCCGCCCGGTGCGGCCAGACATCGCCCTGCGCTCGATCGCGCGACGCTCGGGGCCGGGACAAGCTCGGCAGCCCTACAGTGCCCCGTCCGGCAGAGAGGGGTGCCAGCCATGAGCACGCAGGCGGTGCCGGCCACGACGCCGGCAGGCAAGGGCAAGCGGTGGAAGGCGTTCCGGGCGCGGTTCGGGACCGCGCTGCACTACGCAATCCTGCTCGTCTTCCTCTTCCTGACCTTCTTCATTTTCGCCCTCATGATCTCGCTCTCGCTGCGGCGCTCGATCATGATCTACATCGATTTCTGGGCATGGCCGTGGCCGCTCTACTGGGACAACTACCAGACGGCGATGACCGACCTGATCCCGTCGGCGGTGCGGACCCTGATCGTGACCGGAACGTCGATCTTCGGGATCCTGCTGATCAGCGCGCTGGCGTCGTATGCCTTCGCGCGGATCCGGTTCCCGGGACGGGAGATCGTGTTCTACATGGTGCTCTCGGTGATGATGATTCCGGGGGTGATCCTGCTCACCCCGCACTTCATCCTCGCGAACGACCTCAACCTGCGGGGGTCGCTCTGGGGCCTGGTGATCTTCTATGTCGCCGGAGGCCTGCCGTTCGGGATCTTCCTGATCACGACGTTCTTCCGGAGCCAGCCGGCGGAAATCTTCGAGGCGGCCAGGATCGATGGCGCCAGCGAATGGCAATCGCTGATCCGGATTGCGCTGCCGCTGGCGTTCCCGATCCTGGTGACGGTGGCGATCATGAACTTCGTCGCCATCTACAGTGATTTCATCTGGCCGAGCCTGATGCTGCAGCAGCGGCAGGAGACGATCATGCTCGCGCTGGAGCGGTACAACCCGGTCTCCAACGAGTTCTCGACGCGGCCGGACCTGGGCAAGCAGACGGCGGGATACATCGTGGCGACGCTGCCACAACTGATCGTGTTCTCGGTCGGCATGAAGTACTTCATCAAGGGGGTGACGTCGGGTGCGGTGAAGGCGTGACGGGTGCCGCTCGTCCGGTCGTTTGTAGGGGCCGACCCCGTGTCGGCCCGATGCAGACCGTGACGTCGGGCGCCGTGAAGGCGTGAGGAGTGTGGAGATGATTCAACACCCTCGACCAACGTAGGGGTGGACGGCCCGAGGAACGAGGGTCTGTCCACCCGCGATCCACCGGGCCGACAGACCCTCCGGCCAGCGGCCGTCGAGCCGATCGGCCCCTACGGGATGACCGAGGCAATCACCGCGGACCACACAGTATTCACCCAACGTGACGTGAGGCGATTGAAAACGGACCGACACGGGGTCGGTCCGTACAAACGAACGGCGTGGGCGGCCGGTCCGTCCGGGAGATTTGGGAACCATGACAAACGATGCGAACGGCGCATCACCGAAACGATGGCACGATGACGCGTTTTTCGGGATTCACTACGACCTGCACGCCAATGAGAGCGATACGGAGCTCGGGCGGGAGGTTTCGGTCGAGCACCTGGTGGAGCGGCTGGCGCGGGTTCAGCCCGACTGGATCCAGTGCGACTGCAAGGGGCACGAGGGGTTGACCAGCTGGCCGACGAAGGTCGGCTACCCGGCGGCGGGGATCGTGCAGGACGCGCTGCGCATGCACCGCGAGGCCACGCGCCAGCTCGGCATCCCGCTGGGGATGCATTATTCGGGCGTCTGGGATACGCAGGCGATCGACCATCACCCGGAGTGGGCGCGGCTGGACGAGGATGGAAATCCGGACCACCGCGAGATGCCGTGGGCGATCTCGACCAGCCGCCTCAGTGGGTACACCCACGAATACATGATCCCGCAGTTGCTGGAGCTGATCGACGAATATGACATCGACGGCTTCTGGGTGGACGGCGAGAACTGGGCGTCGAAACCCGACTGGCGGGAGGCCTGCCAGGTCGAGTTCACCAATCGGACCGGATTTACGGATATCCCGAAGAAGCCGGGCGATCCGCACTGGCGGGAATGGCTCGATTTTCACCGGGACCTGTTCGTCGAGCACGTCACCGACTACACCGACGCCGTTCACGCGCGGAAACCGGAGTGCCTGGTTGCCAGCAACTGGATGTACACGATGCGGCAGCCGGAGCCGATTGCGGCGCCGGTGGATTATCTCAGCGGCGACTTCGACTCCCGCTGGGGCGCGGACCGGGCGGCCGTCGAGGGGCGGCTGCTCGATTCACGGGACATCTCGTGGGACCTGATGGCATGGGGATTCACGAAGTCCGGCGAGCACTTCGACGAATCGCCCTGGATCATGAAATCCGCAACCCAACTGGCGCAGGAAGTAGCCGAGTGCGTGGCGCTCGGCGGCGCGGTAATGATTTACGACACCCCGCAACGCTCTGGTCACCTCACGGACTGGCACCAGGACACCCTGGGAGAGGTTGCACGATTCTGTAGGGCGCGGCAGGCGACCTGCTTCAAGAGCGAATCGCGCTCGCAGGCGGCGGTGCTGCACCCGTGGTCCGACTACTACGCGAAGGTCGAGGGCACCTACACGCAGGGCGACGTCAGCCTCCCGATCGAGGGGGCGCTGCACGCGCTGCTCGAACTCGGCATCTCGACCGACGTGCTGACCGAGGATGCCCTCCAGCGGCATATCGACCGCTACCGGTTGATCGTGCTGCCGGAGCGGTCGCAGGTGTCCCCGGAGTCGGCGGCGGTGCTGGACCGGTTCGTGCGCGATGGTGGACACCTGGTGATCTCCGGTGTGACAGCCGCGGCCGACTTCCCCGAGTGGACCGGCGCCGTAGCCACCGGCGATCCGATCGATGCCTGGTCGTACTTGCCGGTCGACCAACGGGCAGTCGGTGTGACCGGTCCGTGGCAGGCGGTTGCGCCCGGTGACGGCGTCGAGACCTGGACCTTGCTGATGACACAGCAGGAAGCGGCGAAGGACACGACGGACCAGGCGGTTGTCGTTCACAATCAGCTCGGCGACGGGTCGGTGACGAGCATTCACGGCAACATCTTCCGCGACTACCACAAGGGACACATGCCGCTGCTGCGCCAGTACATCGGCAACCTGGTGGACCGGCTGGGGATCGAGTGGGAAGTGGAGGTCGACGGCCCACCATCGCTGGAAGTCGTGACGCGGACCCAGCACGGACAGCTGGCGGTGAACCTGATCAATCGCGGGGCGGGGGAGACGCTGTCGCCGCGGCGCGTGCAGTTCGACGACCTGCCGCCGATCGATCGGGTGCGGGTCTCGATCCGCACGCCGGAGGCGCCACGCGCGGTGACGCTGGAGCCATCGGCCGATCCCGTGCCGTGGACGTGGGCGAACGGCGTGTTGTCGGTGATGATTCCGGCGGTACGGATTCACGAGATCCTGGTGGTAGGGTGAGACTGACGTGACTGTAGTTTCGGACGCCAACCAACCATGACGTCACCCTGAGCGTAGCGAAGGGTCCCCCGGCGAAGCCGGTCCGACACAATCGGACGCATCGCCTACCATCTCGGCATCGACCTCCGGTCGATTGCGCTTCGCGCGGGGATCCTTCGGCTTCGCCTCAGGATGACGATTAAGGTGGGAAGGCCCGTACGGAAACGTCGGAGTGCGGGGAGACGCGAGAAATGAAGATCACGGATATCAAGGTCGAGACGCGGATCGTGCCGGTCGAGCACCAATTCGTCTGGCGCAAGGGGCTACCGGGATCAGGGACGGAGAACGACACCCTCACTGTCACGGTCGAGACCGACGAGGGGATCACCGGGGTTGCCCACGGCTCGCACGGCGCGGTGATGCAGGACATCATCAACCGGAGGATCAGGGACGACCTGATCGGGCATGATCCGCTGCTGAAGGAAGCGCTCTGGACGCGCGTCTGGGAATTGGACCGGATCGAGGAAATCCCCTTGTACGGGCTCGGCCTGATCGACATCGCCCTGTGGGATCTGACCGCGAAGGTCGCCAACCTGCCGCTCTACAAGGTGCTCGGCGGCGCCCGCGACCGGATTCCGGCCTACGCCAGCACGGTCACCTACAGCACGATCGAGGAGTTCCTCGAGATCGCCGACCAGTGCCTGGATGCCGGATTCCGGGCGATCAAGCTGCACGCCTGGGGCGACCCGAAGGCGGATGCGAAGCTGGGCCAGGCGCTGCGGGCGCACGTTGGGCCGGACATCGAGCTGATGTACGACGGTTCGGCCGGGTTCGACCTGCTGGACGCGATCTACGTCGGGCGGGCGCTGCACGAGGCCGGGTTCCTCTGGTACGAGGAGCCGATGCGCGAGTTCAACATCGAGGCCTACCGGCGGCTGCACGACAAGGTCGGCATCGCCCTGCTCTCCGGCGAGACCTCGGACGGCGCGCACTACAACATCGCCGATTTCATCGCGAACGACGCCTGCGACCTGGTGCGGACGAGCACGCATTACAAGGGGGGCGTGACCGGGGCGATGCGGGTGGCCCACCTGGCGGAATCGTTCAACATGCGGGCGGAGGTCCACGGCGGCGGTCACGCCAACATCGCGATCGCTTGCGCGATCCCGAACACCACCTACTACGAATCGCTGGTGCGGACGAACCCGATCATCGTTGAGGACGGGATCGGGCCGGATGGCTGCATCTCGCCGCCCGATGTGCCCGGCATCGGCTGGGACACACCGCTGGGGTAGCCGGGTCAGGACGGAGCGATGGCAGGTACCGCCATCGCTCCACGCCGCACTCCATGTCGATGTCTACGTCTTCGCATGCATGAACGTATACTTGCATCATCGACAGGCTGGTTCCACCACGATCTTCTGGTTGCATAGAGAGGAGGGGGCAATGGCAACAACCGTACGTGTTGAGGATGAGCTTGCCGCCACCCTCCGCGAGCTATCCATCGAAGAGCACCGGCCCATCGGCCAGGTTATCCAGGACGCCATCGCCCACTACCAGAAGGAGAAATTCTGGCGTGAGGTGGAATCCTCGGTCGAGCAGCTTCGCGCCGATCCGGTTGCCTGGCAGGACTATCAGCAGGAAATCCGGCTCCTCGAAGGTGGGTCGTCGGATGGGCTCGACGATGACGACCCATATTACACCGCAGAGGAAGTGGAGGAGATCCTTGGCCGGCAACGAACCCAGGGCGGGTGAGGTGTGGAACATCAATTTCAACCCGCAGGTCGGGCGCGAGCAGGCGGGCATCCGGCCGGCCCTCGTCATCTCGCATGACCGGTTCAACCTGCTTCCCAACGGTCTGCATATCGTGGTGCCGATCACCGGTACGGACCGCGGACTGGCCTATCACATCCCGGTTTCACCACCCGAAGGCGGGTTGATCAAAACGTCGTTCATCATGTGCGACCAGGAGAAATCCCAGAGCATCGACCGGTTCATCGATCGCCGCGGAGCGGTCAATGATGCGACCCTGCACCGGGTGCAGGATGTCGTCGCGGCCCTGATCGATCGCTAACCCGTCCCGTCCCCGGCATCGGCTGGGACGTGGCGTTTGGGTAGCCGCGCCTTCTCCACGAGGGCACTGGTAGTGGTGACCTCGCAAGACCACGGGGACAGTTGGTACGCACGCCGAAGTTCAATGGCCGCGACACGCGATCGGCAGCCCTGCGGGCCGGGCAGGTGACGAGGTTGGGGTGATTGACCTGGGGTGAGGTGGCGGGGAGAATGGCGTGACGGCGCCAACCGGTCGCCGAGCCGTGGGACATCCA
>CAZSUN010000004.1:29931-36648 GCA_964610045.1 uncultured Sphaerobacteraceae bacterium | reverse complement strand
TGGCGGGGAGAATGGCGTGACGGCGCCAACCGGTCGCCGAGCCGTGGGACATCCACCCCAGCCGGGGTTCCATGGGCGAAGGGGAATCCGCCCTCCCGGACATCGTCATCGCAGGCCATCTTCCAAACACCGCGTCGCTGGGGGACGAAGGTGTATCGAGGAGGCTTGTTCATGACCAGGCACGGGAGTTTCAAGAAGGTTGTGCGGCGTCACGCTGCGTCAACCGGGCAACGCTATACCGAGGCACTCACGGAACTCGAGGGTCTCGACGACCGGATGATCCACGAGCCGTCCGCTAACCACCTGCTCGCGCACATCCGGGATCGCTACCGCATCGACGCCGTGGCGGCCACCAGGATCAGCCAGCACAAAACGTACGTTTTCCGCATCGACCGGGCCGACGGCGAGCCGTGGATCGCGCGCGCGTTCCCACCCGCACGCCCGCAGTCTGGCGTCGAAGGTGATGCCGCCATCCTGCGATTCCTGGAGCGACACGACTTCCCTGCTGAGCGTCTCGCCAACGACGACGCGGTCTCGGACTTCGACGGCAGCACGGTGCTCGTGACCCGGTACGTCGAGAGCACACCGTTTCCGGATGTCAGCCAGAAGCTCGGGATGATGGGTGACCTGCTCGGGCGACTCCATGCCCTGCCGCTCGACGAGTCCGTGAGCCGTCCCGGAGGAGCAAGCGGTGAAGACCCGACCCATGAGGGGAGCCCACGCCAGGACCTGATGGCGGCACTCGCGTTCCTCGACGCGGTCGACACGAAGGTCCCCACGTCCGATCGCGAGCGATTCGAGGACCTGCGCGACCTGGTGCTGGCGGCCGACGATGGGGATGGCCTGCCAGAGGCCCTGGTCCATGGCAACCTGCTCCACAATCCCGATCACGCGCTCCTGACCGATCACGGACCGGTCGGCATCAACTGGATGTCGGCTGGGCGTGGACCGCGGCTGTCCGATTTCGCCTGGCTGATGTGGGGAACCTGGCGGGATCCGGCCCTGATCGAGGCGGCCGTGAACGGCTACCGCCAGCACATCGACCTGACCGATGAGGAATTCGACAGGCTGGAGGGGGTGATGTCGATCCGGCCGCTGTTCCTGGCGGGCTTCATCGTCCGGCGCAACATCCTGGAAGGGAAAGACGAAGACGCGCTGGCATTTGTCGATCCCGGCTACCTGCACGACACTGCCGAAGCAACACGAAAGGCGTTTCGCCGGTAGGCTCTTGGCCCGCACTCAAGCACAACACAACATGGTTGGCACGGGAAGCCGGGAAGCTACACGTCGCTAACGCTCCTGGGCTGCCCCGACAAACGACCGACGATGGCGCAACCTTCACAATCGCTGGAGAGCACAGGGGCATGGTGTGCACCGCAATGTGACCTGGCAACAGCCAGACGTGAACAGGGACGGATGATCGATGCCGGACACAGACGTTCTTCCCGCATTCCTGCGGACCCTGGACGACGATCTTCCAGCGTGCCAACCGCTGCGTGAGGCGCGGTTCGCGATCCTGGAGGCGATCGCCCGGAAGGACGTGCAGGCGCTGGCCGACAGCGCCGGTGCCCACGCTGCCGAAGTGGAACGCCTCGCGCGGGAATCGCCGCTCAGGTTCGCCGAACGTGGGGATCCCGACGCGGCGATCTGGCTGGCGACAGTCGGGGATCCCGACCAGGCGGTGGCGCGATTGCTGCTGCTGGCCTGGCATTTCACCGATCGTGACGACGACGCGTCGCTCGAACGGACGGTCCACGCCCTGACGACCCTGCGGATCCCGCCCGACGTGCCACGGCCAGCCGCCATCGCGCCGTCCGCGGCGAAGGCGTTGATCGATCGCTGCCCGGCGCTCGCACCGTGGATCAGGACCGGAACGTCAACCCGGACCCGGCTGTGGGGCGATGCGGAACTCCAGGCGATGGTCGGCGATGTCTCGACGACCGGACGGCTCGACGACGCGAAAGACGCGATCACCGGGCAGCGGTTCGGGCAGGATGTGCCCGAAGCATGGCGGGAACTGATCGAGGCGCTGGTCGCTGCCGGGCAGGCCGATCTTGCCCGGGAGGCTGTGAACGAACTGCGCGAGTCGATCGCGACCTTGCACTCAAGCCGCTGGATCCGCGCCCAATACTGGCCGGACCTCGCCCGCGCCCTGGCGCTTGTGGGAGAAACCGATGCGGCGATCGCGGCGACCGGGGACGATGCGGCGCACCCGTATCAACGGCGAGCGCGGGAAGGAATGGTCGACGCCCTGGTGGAGCGGGGCGATGCCGCCATCGCGATCCGGTTCGCACACGGCATCGGCGATGTGGCCGGACGGTACGACGCGCTGTGTGCCGCCGGGTTCGCACTGGCGGCAGCCGGGGACAACGACGCCGCCCGATCGACGCTGGCCGAGGCGCAGGCAACCGTGGTCGCGCCAGTCTGGATCGCCACGCCGATCGCCGGCAGATTCATGGTGGCCCTGGAGCATGACGTTCCCGAACCGCCACGGCGCGGGAAACGGCGGAGTGGGGTGGACATCGATCCGGCCGGGGTCGCCGATGCGCTGCAACAGGCTGGGTCGATCCGCGATGCCGCACTGCGAGCCGAGACGCTGACCGGGATTGCATTGGTCCAGGCGGCCGCCGGGGAGATCGCGGGCGCGTGGGCGACGCGAAATCTCGCCTGCGAGACGGCGGGAACAGCGGGAGCTTCGGTGCAGCGTTCCCTGCGCACAAGCATCGTGCGAGCCCAGGCCGTCACGACCCGCCAGGCATTGGAGACAGGCTGGCCGGACGCCGCCGGGATTGTGATCGCCACTGCCTGCGACAGTGAGAGCGCCGCGATGCTGGCAGACGCGCTGGCGGGTTGAGTGAAGCGACTCCATCCCGTAACGGACCAGGTGGGACGGACGACCCTTCGCTCCGCTCAGGGGTCCGCCCGTACGGCCTGAATGCATGGGAAGGTGATCACCCGAGATGGAATCAGTCGGCAGGGTGATTCAAGTTGGATCGCCGTCGTCGCGCGAACCTTGTGTGGTCTGCCACACCGGGCGGACACAAGGTCCGCAGCCCTACCGGATTCTGCCCAGGCAGGACGTGGAATCAGTCGGCGGGGTGATGGGCGAGGCGGTGGGTGCGCGAGGGGAAGCGGTGCAGGAGGCGGCCGTCGATGGTGGCCATGCCGGCGGCGATCAGGAGCATGCCGGCGACCTGGACCAGGCCGAACGTTTCATCCAGGAAGAGGTACCCGAGCAGGAGTGAGCTGATCGGGATCAGGAAGGTGACCAGCGAGGTGTTGGTGGCCCCGATGTTCGCCAGCAGCCGGAAGAAGAGCATGTAGGCGAGGGCGGTGGAGAACACGGCCAGCGCGATCACCGAGAGCACCGCGTCGAGATGCCAGGCGGCGGTCTCCCACGGGCGATCGATGAACACCACCAGGGGCAAAAGCATCACCGAGGCGGCGGTCATCTGGCCCCAGGCAAGCACGACCGGGGGCGTGCCCTTCAACCGGCGCCCGTAGACGCCCGAAAAGGCATACGAGATCGCAGCGGCGATGACGGCCAGTTTGGCGATCAGGCTCCCACTGAGGTCGCTCACATCCTCGCCAAGGATCACGATCACGCCGGAGATACCGAGGGCGATCCCGGCGAGTTTCGCTGGGGTGAGACGCTCGTCCGTGGTGCCGAAATGGGCGACGATCACCGTGAACATCGGGACCAGCGCGGTGAGGATGGCGGCCAGGCCGCTGGAGATCCGGGTCTCGCCCCAGAAGATGAGGGTGTAGGGAATGGCACTATTGATGGCGCCCATGACGATCAGTGGTTCCCATGCCGCTCGCCCGCACGGAAAGGGTATGGACCGCACGCGCATCGCCCCAGCCAGGATCGCGGCGGCGAGGGCCACCCGGCCGAAGACGACGGTCAGCGGTCCGATATCCTCCACCGCCACCTTGGCGAAGAAGTATGACCCACCCCACACGACACCGAGGATGCCAAGCAGCAACCAGTCGCGTGGGGTAATGGTCAGGGCGGGGCGGGTTGAATCCATCAATGCCCTCAGGCGGCTTCGCGCCAGGATTCGGCGGCGCGCTCAACCGGTTGCGCGAGGACGCGAATGGTTGCCGTGGTCGGATTGGCGGAAGCAGCTTCCGCTGTGGCACGGCTGATCCGGCCGGCCTGGGCAAGCGCGAACCCGCGTGGATCGAGGAACTGGCGGATGGTCTGTGTCATCCTGGTCACGAGGCCAACGCGGTCGCCGGCACGGGTGGAATTTCTGGCGATGCCATCGCGCCGGATCGCCTGGATTTCGCGTTCGCGCTCGTACTGGCGGACCATGAGGTCGAGATCGCTGGTCACTGGATGCATGGTGCGTCCCTTTCGTCTGCGGTACCCGGCGGCCATGTCACTGGCCTGCTGCTATCATGCGCTCGAAAGTGGCATCGTTCCATGTCCACTTCGCGCGAGTTTCTTCAGCCACTTTTCCGGGTCACCAGCCATGTTCCGATCGGCAATCATCCGTTCCGGAGCCCCGCCATCGATTGCGGTACTCCACCATGCATGCATGTTCATATGACGCATGGCGGGGGTCGATGTGAGACGAATACGGACCGGAATCCGGTCAATTCGAGGAGCGATCAAATGGACCTGATGATCCCGATCGACCGGTCGCTGCCGGCGTCGCTGGTCGACCAGCTTCACGACGGTATCCTCGCCGCCATCGGCGGAGACACACTCCAGCCGGGCACGAGGTTGCCATCCACCCGCGAACTGGCGCGGCAACTCGGGTTGACGAGGTTCACGGTGGATGATGCCTACTCGCGTCTCGTCAGCGAGGGGTATCTCGACGCCCGGCACGGCTCGGGCACGTACGTGGCGGCGCGAGTGAAGCTACCGGAACCATTGCCAACCGACGCGCTCGCGCCGGCAAGCGGGTTCCAGCTTTCGGCCTGGGCCGGGCGTCTCCCGGCCAATGTCCCGTCCGACCTGCCGCCGGAGGGAATCGAGTTCAACTTCCTCGGGGGGACGCCCGCGTTTGACCTGCTACCGCTGACGACCTGGCACCGCCTGATCGCGCGCGAGGCACGAAACCAGGACCTCGTCCAGTACTCGTACAGCGAGACGAACGGCCTTGAGGTGCTGCGCGGGGCGATCGCCACCTGGGTGGCGAGGTCACGCGGGGTCGCGTGTACGCCGCGCCAGGTAATCGTGACCAGCGGCGCCCAGCAATCGATGGATCTGGTGATGCGGCTGGTGCTCGATCCCGGTTCCGCGGTGGCGGTGGAAGACCCGTGCTACCGATGGGTGCGCATCATCGCCACGGCAACCGGCGCGCGGCTCCACCCGGTCGCGGTCGACGCCGAGGGGATCAGGACCGAACTCCTGCCGGAATCGACGGATGACATTCGCCTCGCCTGCGTGACTCCGTCGCACCAGTACCCGACCGGCGGTGTGTTGCCGCTGTCCAGGCGGCTCGACCTGCTGGCGTGGGCACACCGGCGACAGGCGCTGATCCTTGAGGACGATTACGACGGCGAACTCCGCTACGATTCGCGGCCACTACCAGCCTTGGCCTCGCTCGCGAACGCACCAGGCGGTCCCGCCAATGTGATCTACATGGGCTCATTCTCGAAAGTGCTGTTCCCGGCCATCCGGCTCGGGTACCTGATCGTCCCGCCCGGACTGATCGAACCGTTCACCGCCGCCAAGGCCACGGTCGACCGGCACGCCCCAACCCTGAACCAGGCCGTGGTCGCGGCCTTCATCCGGGAGGGTCACTTCGAGCGTCACATCGCCCGGATGCGGCGCGCCTACGCCAGCCGACACGACGCGCTGTGCGAGGCGATCGAGTCGGGCCTCGCCGGAATCGCGTTTCGCGATTACGCAACCACCTCTGCCGGACTGCACTTGATGGTCAGGATCGACCGTGACGCGACCGAGCGAGACCTGGTCGCCCTGGCGCGAAACTCCGGGATCGCGATCGAGGGTGCAGGCAACAGCTTCTTCACGCCACCGGCGCAGCCACACCTGTTCCTTGGCTACGCGAGCATGGACGAATCCCGCATTCGAGAGGGCATCGCCCGGCTCGCCGGGGTGCTGCGGTCGATCTGAACCGGTCAGCGAGGGACGGTTGAACCGCTCCGGACTATCTGGACCTGCAATCCCTGACCACCGCGTCGCACGCGGTAGACGCTGCCGAGACCGTGGACCTTCGCGTCGTCGCCGTTGACCTCCAGCATCGTGTCCTCGTCGATCGCGATGCCTTCGGTCACCAGGCCGGCCCGGACGGCGTGCATCAGACGGGTGGCGGTGCCCCACTGCGACGCGTGGACATCGATCGCGAACGGAATGAGGCCGAGCCCGTCGCGGAGCGCGAATTCCTCTTCGTCCTCGCTGGTTTCCTCGGCGCAGACCACGAGATCACCGAGTTTCCAGCCGCCGACGATGGCATGCTCCGGCGCGATGGCGGCACCGGCCGAAAAGCCGCCGTACGGCATACCCCCGGCAACCCGCTCCTGGATCGCCACGGTTGCCGATGGCACGATGGCATCGCGATAAGCGGGTGTCAGGCCGCCACCGACGAACAACCCGGCGATGCCTTCGAGATCGGCTGGTTGCAGTGGCATCTCGGGGGATATGTAGCGCGGCACCACCCGGTGATGCCCGGCCGCCGCGAAAGCATCCCGCGATCGGGCGAAGTAGTCCTCCCGATCCTCCCGGTCGAGCAGGACCACCGC
>CAZSUN010000004.1:0-29831 GCA_964610045.1 uncultured Sphaerobacteraceae bacterium | reverse complement strand
CGGACGCTGGAGATGCCGGGTTCCTCCGGCAGCGGGTAGCAGCCATCGACCAGGGGCGGAGCACCGGCGGGCAACAGGCCACTTTCCATATACAGGGTGTTCGGCAGGGCCGCCAGCAGGTGCAGGTGGGCGCCTCCCCCATGTGACGCGTACGGGATACCGAACCCGTGCGCCATGAGTCCGATTTCGAGGCATTCGGTGAGACCACCGGCTCGCCGCAGGTCGGGCTGGACGATGCCCACCCCGCCGCGGGTGAAGAGGTCCCGGAACTGCGTGATCCCATACCGATTTTCGCCGGTCGCAATCGGGATCCGCAGCTTCTGCGACAGCGCCACATGACCATCGGTGTCGTCGGCCCGGATCGGTTCCTCGAACCAGGCGCATCCCATTTCTTCGTAGACGACACCCCGGCGGAGCGCCTCCGCCGGGGTGAAGACCTGGTTGGCATCGACCATCAGGGCCGCCTCCGGACCGATTGCGTTGCGGACAACCTGGATTCGATGGGCATCCTCCGCAAGCGTGCCACCGCCGACCTTCATCTTGACTCCACGGAACCCCTGATCCATCGTCTGTGTACAGACACGGCGGAGGCCGTCGTCGTCGAGTTCCAGCCAGCCGACCATCGCGTAGGCGGGCACACGCTCGCGGGTCGCTCCAAGCAATCGCCAGACCGGCTGTTCCAAGGCCCTGCCCATCAGGTCCCACAAGGCGAGATCGATCGCGGCGATGCCGAACAGGGCCAAACCGGTGGTGCCGTGGTAATCGGTGAGCCGCCAGAGGCGGTCCCGGATGCCGCGAATGAGGAACGGATCGGTACCGACGATCTCCGGCGCAAGCTCACCTTCTACCAGGTGGGCGAGAACGGCCGGTGACGCTGCCACCCGTCCAAAGTAGGTATCCGACGATCCGGAAACGCCCTCGTCGGTGTGGACCGTGACGCTGGTGACGCCATTTCGGTCGAGTATCTGGATGGCATCGCGCACGGCGTGGGTCTTGGTTTCGGAGCGGTGGCTGACCTCGACGCGGGTGATCTTCATGGATGACTCCTGGCGGAAACTTCGGGGCGATGGCCGATCTTCGCCGACGCGGGAATTGCTGTCGAGCCGGTCATGTCTCCGCAATGCCCCTACGTGATGCACAAGGTGGCTGCCCGTAAAACCACCCTGCGAAACGGGCAGGGATCGGCCGTGTTCCGCCAATACCGCAGGGTACGCAATGCCTACGTCGTCGCAACACGAGGATATTGCCGATGTTGGGGGTCCAGATGAGGGTGTCGGCAACCTCCTGCTGGCCGAGCACCTCACCTGGCGGGGCATCCCCGAAGCCGTCTTCTTCACACCTCGGCGAACTGCGGCCCGGGGACTCCATCGTGCTCCGGGACGCGGAGGGAACCGCCTTCACCTGCGCGGTGGCGTGGGTACGGCAGGAATCGGCCCTGGAGCCGTCGGCGGCGGAAGTCTGGGGATGACGGCGGCCGAGGCGGTGACGCTGATCACCGGTGGCGGGGAGACCATATGTGGTTTTGGCGGGCCACACAGGACCCGCCCTATGAGTCCGAACCATCGCGGTCAATCCGAAATCCATATGAGAACCGCGCCAAGGAATCAGCGGGTGCCCTTGACGGCCCAGGCGCGGGCGGTGAGGGCAATCGACCCGTCGCCGGCGGTGGGCAGCGTTTCTCGCAGGCGCTCGCGGAGCCAGCCCCGGCGCTGGTCGTCGAGCGAGGCGACGTAGGTTGGTCCGGGGCCTTGCCCGCCGAGGAAGGGCGTCCAGAAGTCGTCGAAATCCTGGAATTGAGTGGAAATCTCGATGCCGCGCGTTTCCACATTGACGAACCCGGCGCTGGAAAACAGGCCGAAGAGCGCTTCCCGCGAGCTGACACCGTTGAACGTCCGGCCTTCGTCACGTTCGGCCGCAGCAGGATCGAGGCTGGAGGCCGCGTCCCAGAATCGGCGCATGAACTGCATGCCCTCGCCGTAGTCCCACACGTAGACGCCGGCTCTTCCGCCGGGACGGAGCACACGCACGGCTTCCGCCAGCGCGGCGGGGCGATCGGGCACGAAGTTCAGCATCAGGCCGCCGACCACGACATCCGTGCTGGCCGTGTCAACCGGCAGGTCGCGAGCATCGCCAACCAGGAAGCGGACACGCGGATCGATGACGTTCGCGCGGGCATGGGCGATGAATCCCTCGGACGGATCGATCCCTTCGACACTTGCAGGATCGGCAGTCTCGAGGATGAGGCCGGTCAGGGCACCGGTGCCACACCCGATATCGAGCCAGCGTGCGCCGAACGGGGCGTCGAGCCAGGCCAGGAACTCCCGCCCGACGAGACGACTCCAGCGCCCGACATACCGCTCGTACGCTTCTCCGCCTCCCCAGTTCGCCACAGCCATCGACATCCCTCCTTCCGGTCATGACGGCGGGCAACCCAGCGGGGGTTGCGAGTCACGCGGCAGATCAGGTGCCTGTGAAAAGCCCTCGCCGCACGAAATCCCAGAGCGCATGGTCGAGTTCGGGAACATCCGGGAAATCGAGGCGGTTCAGGATGTGCAGCACCTCGGTTCGATGCCCCTCATTGTGCAGGATGACGTGGAGGATCGCACCTCCAAAGGTCATCTTGCCCCCGAAGGCATGGGGATAGGTATCGTCCCACCGCTGCTCGTCGCGGATTCCGCGCGCGAACGAGGCAAACGCATCGTAGGCCCGCTCGTGCCACCCGAGCAACGAGGGAATCGAGGTATCGGGCGGATACTCGACCTCGCCCGGCGCCTCGGTGATGTCTTTGGTCCACGCCGCCACGTTGTAGATGGCGTGCATGAACGTCTGGCGGATCGTGCGGTGCCCGATGTCGAACTCGCGGTCGAGCTGCTCATCGGTGAGGGTCGTGCACAAGTCGAGCAGCCGGGTGGTTGCCCAGCGATCGTGTTCCAGCAAGCGGTCGAGCAGATCCATCATCGGTTCCTTCCCTTGGTACTGCCCGGCGATCCGGGACCACGATCGACGATACAGCCGGTGCCGGTCAGCCTGTGTCCGCATCCTGGCATGGTGCTGCAACGGTCTGTACCGGGACGTGGTTGGGGCTGGCATTCCTTCATCCTCACAATCCTGGTCAAGCCGGAGCGCATCCAGCTCATGACACGGAGGCTGACATGTCCACCCTTCATCTCCCCACCACGTCCGCACCGAACACGATCGCGACATCTGCCCGGAGCCAGATTGCGGGCGTTGGTCTACTGGCCTTGGCCTCCGGGATGGCCGTGGCGACATTGCTGGGACCGCTCGGCCTGGGATTGATCCGGTTTGCGGTCTCGCCAGGCGCCGAGACGCAGTTGCTCGGGGGCGAGATCGTCACCGCCCTGCTCGCGATCCCGATCGCGGCAGCGGCGGGGGTGCTGACGCTCCGTGGGAGCCGGCGGGCACCGATGCTGGCGAGCGGTCCAGGAATATACGCTGCCTACATGTACACCCAGTACGTGCTGGCTCCGGATTTCTTCCGGTATGAGGGAAACAGCGAACGCGCCTTCCCGCTGTACCTGCTGCTGGTGGTGGGAGGATGGATGATCGCCGCGCACTCCTGGTTCACAGTTGTCCCATTCACGATTGGGCACGGATTGGGCCGGGGGATCGGGTGGATGCAGGTAGGCATCAACACCTTGTTCGCCTTCGCCTGGATCGCCAGCATCCTGCCCATCGTGCTTGGCCGCGAACCGGATGCCGCCTACCTTGCCGATCCGACCCTGTTCTGGACGGTGCGGCTGATGGACCTGTCTTTCGTCATTCCCCTTGGTTTGGTGACCGGGATCGCCCTCCTGCGACACCATCCGGCAGCCCCTCGGCTGGTGGCCCTGTGGCTTGGCGCGCAGACCCTGCTCGTGTCGGCCGTTTCCGGCATGGCATGGATGATGCAGATCCGGAACGACCCGGCGCGAAATCCGGTGTTCCTGGTGGCAACGACGGCGATTGCCCTCGCGTTCATGGCCTGTTGGATCAGGGTCTGGCGAGACGCTCGCCACCAGGAGGAAACTGTCATGTTTTCGTGATGTTTCCCGGCGACAGGTGGGCACTGCCGTGACGCCGGGTCGGGCATCCTGCACGCAGTGCAACGACCCGCCGTTCCCCTCTCGTGGGACCGGCACCGCAAAGGCAGGCATGTCATGTACAACAGGATTGTGGTTCCGCTCGATGGATCCGACATCGCCGAGCAAGCCCTGGACCCGGCAACGGAGATGGCGCGCCTGATGCACATCCCCGTGCACCTGGTTCGCGTGCTCGACGTTCACCCATCCGATTTTGCGTCCGTCTACGGATCGTTCGTGATGCCAATCGATACGGGCGAGTTTGCCGTCGAGCGGGAGACCGCCGAGCAGTACCTCCTGGAAACCGAGCGGTTGCTGCAGCAGGGTGGCCCGGTGATCACCCACGAGTTGCGGTATGGGCCAGCCCAGAACGGTATCGTGGAGGCGCTCAAGGATGGCGACCTGCTGGTGATCGCCTCCCACGGACGGAGCGGGATGTCCCGCTGGTTCCTCGGCAGCGTCGCGGAAGCGGTGATCCGGCAGTCGACCGTGCCGGTGCTGTTAATTCGGGCAATGCAGGCGAAACCCCGCCGCAGCGAAGCACGCCCCATCATCGCCACCACGGCAGCGACCGCCTGATCCGGACACACCCGAGTGGTATGCTCACCGCATGAGCCGTGCCGCCCGATCCCACTGCCACTCCCATGCCTGGTGAGCGTGACTCACCCCATACCGTCACGGCCCTCGCCGCCTATGAGGCAGCACTGGCCGTGGCGGTCGAACTCGATCTCACCACCGTGCTGCAACGGTTGGTCGACCTCGCGCGAACCGTCGTGCCCGCCCACTACGCCGCGCTCGGTGTCGCCGACGCCTCGGGCACGATCGTCGAGTTCATCACGTCTGGAATCAGCAGTGCCGAGCGGACGCGGCTTGGACCGATTCCCCAAGGGCATGGCCTGCTCGGCGTCCTGATCCGCGAGCGGACCCCACTGCTGGTGCCGGATATTGCCCAGGACCCACGCTCAGTCGGGTTCCCGCCCCATCATCCGCCGATGAAAACCCTGCTGGGCGTGCCGATCCTGCTGGGCGCCCATGTGCTCGGTGACCTCTATCTCACCGAACGGATCGACGGAAACCCGTTCGACGAGGACGACCTGCGCGCCCTGCGGGTGTTCGCCGCCCACGCCGCCACCGCCATCGACCGGGCACGGTTGTTCGAGTTGCTGGCGGAGAGCCGCCAACTCGCCGAGGAGCAACGCGACCAGGTGCAGGCGATCCTGAACAGCCTGCCGGCGGCAGTGATCATCGCCCGATCGGCAGACTGGCAGGTCGAAATGGCAAACCCGGCGGCATCCGCACTCCTGCTCGACCAACCGGCGCTGCTTGGGCGTCCCCCCCAGCCGGGGGTCGACTACGATGTGCTGCAACCGGACGGTGCTCCGCTGCCGCGCTCGCAGTGGCCGCTTGCCCACGCCTTCCGCGGCGAGGTCGTGCGAAACCGGCAGCTTGTCTTCGCGACGCGCACCGGGCGACGGATACCCGTCCTCGTGCAGGCCGCCCCGTTGCGCGACGCGAGTGGCGCGATCGCACGGGCGGTTGTCGTGTTCCAGGACATTACCCGGCTGCGTGAGGCCGAGCAACTGAAAGACGATTTCCTCTCGCTGGTGTCGCACGAGATGCGCACCCCCCTCACCGCAATCATGGGAGGCGCCCAGCTTCTCCTCGATGAGACCGTCCTGGACGACGATACCCGGCGGGACCTGCTGCAGAACGTGGTGATCGAGAGCAACCGGCTCAACCGGACGCTCTCCAACATCCTGACCCTGACCGCGATCCAGGCTGGACAGATGGACCCGGCGACGGAACCGGTGCTGCTGACGGCGCAGGTGCGCCGGGCGATCGCCGATACCCAATCGCTTGCCCCGGAACACCGGTTTGCGTACGAACTGCCGCCCAACCTGCCGGCGGCGGAAGCCGACCCTGAACTGACCGGTCATATCCTGCGCAACCTGCTCGAAAATGCGATCAAGTATTCGCCTGCCGGTACGACCGTGCACGTCGGCGGCGAGACATCCGGCGATCGGGTTATGATCCACGTTCGGGACGAGGGCGCGGGGATCGCGGCGGAGCATCTCCCGCACCTGTTCGATCGATTCCGGCGGCCGGGGGCGGATCCGGCGGTGCGCGGCATGGGGCTGGGACTCTACCTCTGTCACCACCTGGCACAGGTCCAGAACGGGCGCCTGACCGTGTCCTCGGCCGGCCCCGGTCACGGCTCGACCTTTACGATCGACTTGCCGATCGCCTCCGGATGGGACGAATCCGACGACTGATGAGGTCACGACCAGATGCGCAAACACCTGATCCTGATCGTGGATGACGAGGCGGCGATCGTTCGCCTGACCCGGGCCAAGCTGCAGGCCGATGGCTACGCGGTCATCACCGCCGGGCGCGGCGAGGAAGCGCTCGACCTGGTTGAAAGCGACCGGCCGGATTTGGTGCTGCTCGACCTGATGATGCCGGGCATCGACGGCTTCGAAACCCTCCGGCGCATTCGCCAGTCGAGCCAGGTACCGGTGATCATGCTGACCGCGCGCGCCAGCGATGCCGACAAGTTGCGCGGATTCGACACCGGCGCCGACGACTACATCACCAAGCCGTTCAACCCGGACGAACTGGCCGCCCGCGTCCACGCCATGCTGCGGCGCACGGCGGGTGCGGTTCCGGCCGGCCGCACGGTGCTGCGCTACGACACGGTGGAGATCGATCTGGAGCGACGGACGGTCCATGTCGATGGCGAGGAGGTGCGCCTGAGCCGCACGGAGTGGGAGCTCCTCTCCCAGCTTGCCGCCAACGCCGGGAAGGTGATGCTCCACGGCGAGTTGCTCAGCCGGATCTGGGGACCGGAGTTCCGCGACGAGGTGCACTACCTGCGGACCTGGGTCAGCCGCATCCGCGCCAAGCTGCAGCCCGATCCAGACGCCGAGGAGCTGATCGAGACGTTCCCCGGCATCGGGTACCGATTGCGTGCTCCGGAGAGCGACGGTTAATCCAACGGACCGGCATGGAGTCGGTCCCTACAAACGAATGCAGGCGCTTTCGTGGTGGTGGCCGGACAGCCGTGCAATCACATTCCGGTTGGTCGCTGGTGCAATCGCTCGCGGCCCCAAATCCGGGCCCGGTTCGATGGGCCGACACCGATGGCCCGTGCTTGGCGATTCAGCTGAGCACGGTCATTCCGGTCGAGAGCGACGGAATCCCACCGTGGGCGAGCAAAGGGTAGCCCCAGCCGACAATCTGTCCTGATTGGCTCATCGGCTGGCTGTTTGTGGTCGATGCGAAAGCGATGCATGTGTCCCACCAGCAACCGGCACCAGTTGCAGTTTCCCTATAATGACGGAAAGGAGACCCAGTTCATGACGGCCAACCGTGCTACCCCGGCAATACCCGAGATCATCACCGACGACTTCCTCATAACTCTGCGTGAGCATGGTGCGGTAGAGGCGTATGTCTTCGGCAGCATGACGCGCGGCGAGGAACGACCGGACAGCGACCTCGACCTGCTGGTGACCTTCAACCCGCCACTATCCCTGTTCGATCGCATGGATCTTGCCAAGAAACTCACAGGAATCGCTGGCCGAAACGTCGACTTGCTTGAGGAAATCCACCCCTACTTCGCACCGTACATCGAGCCCACCCTCATTCCATTGCCGGTATGACAAAGTCCTGGGTTCCCTACCTCAAACTCATCCTGAACGCGCTGGAACATGTTCGACGCTATCAGCCATCATCGTTGACCGAGTTCACGAACCATTCGATGGCCCGTGATGCAATGATGATGAGACTGCAGGAGGTGGGCGAAAACCTGGCAAGGATTCGAAGCATCGACGAAGCGCGTTACCAGGAAGAAACGCCGGATTCCTGGAAGAAGATGATTGGACTCCGCCACGTCATTTCCCACGAATACGAACGCCTCAGGTTCGACGTCATCTGGAAGATCGTGACAGAAGAACTCCCCTCATTCGAGCAATCGGTCCGCGAAGCACTCAACCGTGAGCAAGCGGCTGAAGCGGACAATTCACAGCCCCTGACATGAGCCTGCCAACCGGGATCCGGATCGAAACCGCCCTCCTGACCCAGACGGACCGCGCCCGCTCATTATGGTCACCGTCCCTTGCAGGAGACAGTGAAGGATATGCGCCATGCCATTCACCGATCACCTCGAACTCCCACCGGAACTGGCGCGCTGGTGCTGGTCGATGTCGCAGATGAAGTCAGGCCCACGCAAGCACCCTGGCGGGTGGTTCCAGTTCATCTTCGTCCGATTTCCTGGTCTCGCCACTGGTGACGAGCACCTGGAATCGAACGATCCCTCATTGCAGGTCAAGGTTCGCGGCTTGACATGGGAGGAAGCGCTGATAGAAGCCTTCAGGGAGATGCACCGAATCTCCACTACCCTCACTCCGAGCGACGACTACGAAGAGCGGTTCACCGAGTTCTCCCGAAGATACACCCCAGTGATCTGGACGACTGGTTCCCCGCCAGGCGACCCGCCCCGCAGTGAAACCCCAACAATGGAGCATCCATGACCCACGAGACGATCTTTTCGATGGAGGCGTCGAGCATCCTCTACGGGCCGGGATCGACCCGCGAGGTTGGCTCGCATTTGAAGCGGCTCGGCGTGACCCGGGCGATGGTCGTCACCGATCCGGTGGTGGCACAGCTCCCACCGGTCGCAATCGCGCTGGCATCGCTCCATGATGCCGGGATCGACGCCGTGCCCTACGACCGGGTGCGCGTCGAGCCAACCGAATCGTCCTTTCTCGACGCGATCGAGGCGGCGCGGGATGGTGGCTTCGACGGCTACCTCGCAATCGGCGGCGGTTCGAGTATCGACACCGCCAAAGCCGCCAACCTCTACGCCACCTGGCCCGCCGACCTACTGGCCTATGTCAACGCCCCGATCGGACGGGCCGAGCCGGTGCCGGGTCCGCTCAAGCCGCTGATCGCGATTCCCACCACGGCCGGCACTGGCAGTGAGACGACCGGTGTCGCGATCTTCGACTACGAACCGCTGCACGCGAAAACCGGGATCGCCCACCGGGCCCTGCGCCCGGCGATGGGCATCCTCGATCCTGACAACACCCGTACGCTCCCGCCGATCGTTGCCGCCTGCGCCGGGTTCGATGTCCTCTCGCATGCGGTGGAATCGCTGACCGCACTCCCGTTCGACCAGCGACCCGCACCGGACGATCCCCAACTGCGTCCCGCCTACCAGGGCGCCAATCCGATCAGCGACATTTGGGCGGCGCGGGCGATCGAGATGATGAGCCGGGCGATGGTGCGGACAGTCGAAGATCCGGACGATGTCGCCGCCCGTGGCGAGATGCTGCTGGCCGCCGCCTATGCCGGGATCGGGTTCGGCAACGCCGGGGTGCACCTGCCGCACGGCATGTCCTACCCGGTCTCCGGGATGGTCCGCGATTACCGTCCCGCGGGGTACAGGGTCGATCACCCGATCGTGCCGCACGGAATGTCGGTGATCCTCAACGCGCCGAGCGTGTTCCGCTGGACGGCGGAAGCGAACCCGGCACGGCACCTGGAGGCTGCCCGCCTGATGGGCGCGGACGTGCGTGAGGTCGATGAATCGGAGGCCGGGGAACTCCTGGCGGGGGCGATCATCGGCCTGATGCGACGCACCGGCATGCCGAACGGGCTGGCCGCGGTCGGCTACACGGATGCCGACATCCCCGCGCTGGTCGAAGGCACCCTGCCCCAGCACCGTGTCACGAAACTCTCACCCCGCCCAGCTTCGGCGGAGGACCTGGCCGGCTTGTTCGCGGGCGCCATGCGGTACTGGTAGGCGAACCACGGGTGGACAGACTCTCCATAGGGCCGACAGACCTCGCTGGCGCTCGGTCGATCGGCCCGTTCAGGACAGAGGTCGAAACACGCGATCGGCAACCCTACATGACGTCGGGGGCTTCGATACCGAGCAGGGCCAGCCCATTCTTCAGCGTTGTCCGCGTCGCCGCGACCAGCGTCAGCCGGGCGGTGCGGGTTGGTTCCGGCGCGATCAGCACCGGGCAGGCGTGATAGAAGTCGTTGAACCGCTTCGCCACCTCGAAGACATAGTTGGTGATGTGGAGCGGCCGGAACTCCTCGGCCGCCCGCTGCACGACGCCCGGCAGGTCGGCGATTGCCTGGAGCAGCGCCAACTCCTCCGGCTGCGCTTCGCCGAGGTCGAGGCTGTCGATCCCGGCCACCAGGCCAGCATCGGCAATCGCGCCGTTTTCCAGGATCCGGCAGGCGCGGGCATGCGCGTACTGGATGTACGGCGCGGCGTGTCCCTCGAATGAGAGCGCCTCGTCCGGATCGAAGATGATCACCTTGTTGCCGTCGCGCGCAAGCATCACGTACTTGATCGCGCCAATCGCAACCTGCCAGGCGACCCGCTCCTTGATCTCCTCGGCAAGCCCCGGATTCTTCTCGTCGATCACCGTGCGCGCCCGTGCCATCATGGCGTCGCGGACATCTTCCAGCATCGGGGCGTTGCCCTTGCGGGAGGAGATCGCCCCGCCCGGCAGCGCCACGAATTCGTAGCCGAGGTGGACGCAGTTTTCCGCCTGCTCGAACCCGTAGAGTTCGAGGATTTTGAATACCTGGTCGAAATAGAGCGACTGCCGGACATCGACTACCCAGACCGCGCGATCGATGTCGTACTCCTCGAACTTCTGCTTGGTCAGCGCGAGGTCCTTGGTGGAATAGAGCGTGGTGCCGTCCGACCGCAGGATCGGCAGGGTGCGGTAGGTTTCCTTTTCCAGGCCAAGCTTCTCATCGATCTTGACGACCGGCAGGCCCTCGCTGATCTCGGCGATGCCGCGCTCGAGCAATTCCCGCACGATTGCGCGGCCGGGGTCCTCGACCTCGCTCTCCCAGAAGTAATGGAAGAAGGTTGCGCCGAACTCGTCGAAGATCCGGTAGAGATCGGCCATGCTCCAGTCGCGGGTTTGCTGCCAGAGGGCGACGAACTCGGGATCCTTGCGTTCCCAGAGTTGGAACATGTCGCGAGTTTCCTGGTCCCAGGCCGCAACGTTGGGCCACCACTCCTCCATGTGAAGGGCCAGTCGCTCCCACGCCTCCAGCCGCTCGGCCGGGGTCATGGTCGGGGCGGCCTGGCCGGTGGCCGGCTCGTCCGTCTCGGCGCTGCTGGCGGCGGTGTCGATGGCGGCCGCTTCCTCGCGCAACTGATCGCCGATGATCGGCCAGAACCGCACGAGGACATTCTCGTCGCGGAATTCGGCGATATCGATATCCAACTGGCTGGAAACACGCCCGAGGAGGTAAGCAATATCCTCGCCATCGACCTGGTTCGTCCGCCACAGCGACCGCAGCATGCGGTCGATCGCCGCCACGAACTCCGCATCCTCGTGGATAATCGTATGCAGGAACGAGAGGACATCCTTGCGGAAGCTGAGCCGCTGGTCGGCCTCGGCGTAGATATCGCCGAGCCAGCGTCCCTTGGATGCGTCGCCCACCGGCTCCTCACCCTGGTGGAATCGCTGGTAGCACCAGAGACAGCGAATGACATGCCGCCCGATATCACCGATGTAGTTCACCGGCATCGTCGGGTAGCCCGCTGCTTCGCTGATATTCGTCACCGCGACCCCGAGGCAGATGTTGCGCAGGTGCCCGACGTGCGCCGCCTTGTGGGTATTCAGTTGCGAGTGCTCGATCATCACCCGCTCGGAACGCGATCCGGCGGGCGCCCAGCCGTAGCGGTCGCCCTGGGTCAGCACTTCGCCCAGGAGGCGGGAGGCAACCTGGTTCGCGTTGTAGGTGATGTTGATGTAGCCGTTGACGGCCTCGACCGAGGCGAACCGGCCGGTTTCCGTCATCGTGGCGGCCACGGTTTCCGCCAATTCCTGCGCCTTCGGTCCGACCAGTTCGTTGACCCGCTTCTTCGCGTCCTTCTTCGAGAGGCCATCGAGTTCGCCGGAGACCGCCAGGTCGCGGTTCACCAGTTCCCCGGCGAAAAGCCGGCAGACCGTTGAGGCGCTGCCCCAGGTGCCTTCGAACGGCAGGGCGCGGAGGTCGATCGGGCGCGATCCCGGATCGATGCCGGCCGCGAGCAGGGCACTCCGGATGCCGTCGATGGCGGCCTGTTCCTCGCTGGCGATGATGCCGGCTGGTGAGGACGGTGGGGACGGGGGAACGGACGCTGGCGCGTGGGACATCGGGATTCGGTCACTCCTGGATGTGGGCAATCACAACGACGGCGCCGGGTAACCCCCTGGCGCCGGTGACGATGCTGGCAATCATACTCCGACTGGTGAAGAACCTGGCAGCACCCGGCGTGGGATCAGCGCTCGACCTCAGCGAGGTCCTGGGGACGGCCGAAACGGGTGAAGAATGGCTGCGCCACCAGCCGGACTCCGGCCAGGATGAGCACGATCCCGACGATGAGCACGATCAACTGCTGGTAGCCGAACCCTTGGCCGCCGCCAAAATCGAGCCAGTCGGCGAGCAGGGAGAATGCCGCGAGGGCGATTCCCGCCACCAGCAGGACGCTCCCGAACACCCTGGTTGTCGGACGGCTGGTGTCGGGGGAACTCACGGAATCTCCCTTGTGCGTGAGGGAAACGGCGGGATGGCGTTGCAGTGTCCTCGGGATCGCCAGCCAACCGGGCTTTTCAGGCGAATCCGAGGCTTCCTGTACCTGTCGCACAGTATACCAAATTGCTATGTCAATGTGTGTCTGCCAGAAACGAATGCACCTGGATTGAGGGCCCATTGCTCACATTGCGCTCATGCTGCGCATCTGTCTGGCTACATGGCTGCAGGATGACGCCGCTCCGGATCAGAACATATGATCGTTCCGCACCACCAAGCCCCCAGACATATCCTCGGGCGCCCTCTCGTCGACTTCTGCCCCGTGTGGGCGATTCTTGTGCGCCTGCTGGTCGTAGACGAGAACTTCATCCTCCATCCCGGTGGACACCAGAGAAGCAGAACGAGCGGCGGGGACGGGGAACACGTCCTGGAGCCACGGATTGCGCGCATCCTCCGGCACGTCCAGGCCGACCGGCTCAATCACCCCGAGCAGCGGCGTTCCCGTGAAGGTGTGGTCTTCCAGGGTGCCGCCGGACTCATAGGTCACATCCAGCGTCTCGGCCGGCATGGCCTGGAGGTCGGCGATCGTCAGCATGGCCGACCTCCAGGCCGGTGATCGTGATCGAACCGGCAGTGGCGGCGGGAGTTACCTCCTGGGCCACCACCGGCGCAACGAGACTACCCGTCGACAAGACCAGGGCGAGAATCGTGATTCGCAGTCCGGCGAACATCGCCGTCATCCGCGCATCAGGTGCTCTTCCCGCTGGCGACACCCACCAGGACATCGGTCGCCTTGATCACCGCCACCGCAGGACTACCGACTTGCAGCCCGAGGCGCTCGACCGACCCCTTGGTGATGACGCCGGTCACCTCGATCCCGTCACCGACGCTGATCGTGACCTCTGCCGTCACGCCATCGACGGTGATCGAGGTGATGGTGCCGGGAAGCTGGTTTCGTGCACTGATATCCATAGTGAGCGCTCCCTACGGTTGGGCGAAGCCGTACGACTCGAGGGTGGCCTGGCCGTCCGCACTCAGGATGTAAGAGATGAAGGCATTCGCCAGGTCGATATCGCCGCCTTCGACCGCGGCGATCGGGTACTCGGCGGTCGCGTCGAGGTCGGCAGGGAACTCGACGACGGTCAGCGGCGTTCCGGCCAGTTCGGAGGCAACCGCATCGCTGGCGTAGACGATGCCGGCATCGGCCTCACCGAGCTGGACCTTGGCCAGCACGCTGCGCACGTCCTCTTCCTCGGACACGACGTTGCCGTTCACCGCGTCGATGAAGCCGTCGGGCGCCGCGCCAGAGGCCTCGTACGCGCACAGCACGTTGCGGGAGTAGGAACCAACCGGCACCTCGGTGGAAGCGATCACGAGGTTCAGGTCGTCGCTCGCCAGGTCGTCGAGCGACGAGATCCCGGCCGGGTTGTCAGCCGGGGCAACGATGACCAGCCGGTTGCCGGTGAAGATCTCCGGCTCGCCGGCGATCAACCCGGAGTCGATGGCGGTTTGCATGGTGGAGGTGTTGGCAGTGGCAAGCACGTCGGCTTCGGCGCCTTCCTGCAGCTGCGTCACCAGGGCCTGCGAGCCAGCGGTCTCGACGACGATGTCGAGGTTGGGATTGGCTTCCTCAAGGTCGGCTTCCACCACGGCGAAGGCATCGACGAGCGAGGCGGCGGCGAAGACTTCGAGCGTGCCGCCCTCCTCCGGGAAGGGGACCACTGCTTCGGCGACCGGACTTGCCGCCTCCGGCGTCGCCGGTGCAGCGGCAGGCGGACTCACGTCCTCGCATGAGATCTGCGCCGCCATCGCGGGCACAGCAAAGAAGCCGGGCACCGCAAACAGCAGGGCGAGGCAGATGACCAGCATCCGCCGGACGAACGAACCAGGCGACATACCTGACATGTGACATCCTCCAGGAGACGACGACATAGTCAACATCTGACTAGATGTTCATGGTAGCGGGGTGATGATCGACTGTCCATCAGCAGATGGCTGAGGTGCGGCGAACCCGCCACTCCTCGCCTGTCTCGATAACGTTGCACGGCATGCAGGATGCGACCAGCTCCAGCCCGCGATGCCAATGCACCATCTCCAGGAGTTCGAGGGTCACCCCGCACCGGGGACAACGGAACAATTCCCGAAGTTGCGCCTCGCGGTCGGTGGCCGTGTGCTCGCCCGGTTGCGGCGGTGTCCCTCGTCGATCTTCCCCGCCATCGGTCATGGCGGTCACGCCTGGATGTCGATGTAGATGTTTTTGACCTCGGTATAGAGCTCGAGCCCGTGCATCGCGAGCTCGCGCCCCAGCCCACTGTGCTTGTACCCACCGAACGGGCCGAAGACACCGGGGCCGCCGTTGGAGTTGATCGACACCATGCCGGTCCGCAGACCCTTGGCAACCCGCAGGGCACGGCCGATATCGCGCGACCAGACCGAACCCGCCAGGCCGTAGTCGTTGGCGTTCGCTTCCCGGATCACATCGTCCTCGCTGGTGAAGGGGATGACCGAGATGACCGGACCGAAGATTTCCTCGCGAGCGATCCGCATGGAGTTGCTGACGCCGCCGAAGATCGTCGGTTCGAGGAAGTTGCCACCCTCGAACCCTGCGGGCCGGTTGCCGCCGTAGGCAAGCTCGGCGCCTTCGTCCTTGCCGACCTCGATGTACGAAACGACCCGGTCATGCTGACCCGGCGAGATCAACGGTCCCATCTGCGTGTCGAGCGAGGCCGGATCGCCAACCGTGAACTGGGCGGCGTGCGCGGTCAGGTGCTGCAGCAGCCGGTCGTGGTCGCTGCTGGAGACAAACACCCGCGTCCTGGCCGTGCAAGTTTGGCCGGAGTTGCCGAAGCCGGCCGGCACCGCCGCGGCGGCAGCCTTCTCGAGGTCGGCGTCGGCGAAGATGATGTTGGGGCTCTTGCCGCCCAGTTCCAGCGAGACCTTCTTGATCGTCCCGGCGGCGGCCTGCAGGATCGCCGTGCCGGTCGCGGTTTCACCGGTGAAGGCAACCTTGTCGATCAGGGAGTGGCTTGCCAGCGCTTCGCCGATCTCGGCGCCAGGCCCCGGCAGCACCGAGACGATGCCGTCGGGAACCCCGGCTTCGGCACAAATCTGCCCGAGCAGCAGAGCTGAAAGCGGTGTGACGCTCGCGGGCTTGAGGATGAGGGCGCAGCCGGACGCCAGGGCGGGAGCGACCTTCCACGACGCCATCGAAAAGGGGAAGTTCCACGGCACGATCTGGGCGCAGACCCCAACCGGCTCCCGGAGGGTGAAGTCGACCACCCCCGCCCCCAGCGGGATCGACTCGCCGTAAAACTTGTCTGCGGCGCCCGCGTAGTAGTCGAACACGGTCGCGCTGGACAGGATCTCGCCACGCGCCCGGGCAATCGGCTTGCCGGTGTTGCGGCTTTCGACCCCGGCTAGCTCATCAGCGCGCTCGCGAATCCTGTCCGCAATGCGTTGGACCACCCGCCCCCGCTCGAACGGCGTGAGACGCGGCCACGGGCCGTCGTCGAACGCGGCGCGGGCAGCCGCGACAGCTCGCTCGACATCCTCGCGACCGGCCTGCGCAACATGGGCGATCGGCGCGTTCGTCGCGGGATTGTGGACGGTGAAGGTTGCGCCGGATGCGGCTGGCACATCCTTGCCGGCAATGAAGAGCGAATGGGTTTGCAGGGATTCGGCAATGGCCATGGCGCATATCCTCCAGGAATGGATCGTCGACGGCAGGCCACCGCCACGATCCAGGCCGCAACCTAGTCAACTATTGACTAGGTTGCGGCAGGGTACCCGGGATCGCGCGATCTGTCGATAGTCTCCGAATGAGGCGCCAGGTTCGAACGTGCCCGTGGGAGTTCGATGGGCGCGTCACACGCGCATCGCCCACGGCAGGGATCGGCTACACGAACGTCGCGGCACACGAATTCGGCACGGATACTGTGGGAGGGTGCGCCCTGCAGGGTTCGAACCTGCACTGTGTCGCGACATTGCGCGACCGCCTCTCGCCAGTTGGGCCAAGGGCGCTTGAGAGCGTTGTACGTGTGCTTCCCACGGTGACGCAATACAGGGTCTTGCAAGCCCCTGTCCGCCACGTTGGTACTTTCATACCGTGAACGCATGATACCCACGGATTGATTTTGCGCCGGCATTTTGCGTGTTCATTGGAATGGAGTGGCCGGCATGGCGGCAGTGTGAGCGAGACTGCCGGCCTGTTGTCACGCTCCGCTACCGAGGGCGCGCACCAGCAGGATGCCGAGCATGCAGGCCGCCAGGCCGAGCACGACGCTGAGGAGCACATAGGCCGCGGCGGCGATCCAGCGGTCGATCTGCATCAACGCGATGACCTCGAACGAGAACGAGCTGAAGGTGGTATAGCCACCCAGGAGTCCAACGACGAGAAGGAGCCGCCAGTGCGGATCGAGATGCAGATGTTCGTTGAGGATGGTGGCGATCACCCCGATCAGGAACGATCCGGAGAGGTTGACGATCAGGGTGCCACTGGGAAACGTACCTCCCAACCACACGGCAACCCACTGACCAACGTAGTACCGGGCATTGGCCCCGACTGCCGCGCCAACGCCGATCCAGACTGCATCCATGTCGATGTCCTTGTGCTATGCCCCGATCCGAAGCGGGAACTCCAGGCCAGCCTGGCCAACCACATGCGCGATTGCCCGTTCTGCCGCCCCCACTTCCAGGCCTGGTGGTTCCTCCCTGAACCGGTAATCGTGCTTGCGCACGATCTCTCCCAGTTGCTTGATCAGGATCTCTTCAGTTGTTTGCGATCTGGCCAGGAGAATCTCGCGCACCTCGTCGCCAGCGCCCAACTCCATCGCCCGGTGCAGGTGCGGCAGGCAGAGCCCGGACCCGGCCATGAATGCGGTTCGGAAGTTGGGTTCAGGCAGCGAATGAAGCAACGTCTCGAGCAGCGCGGTTTCGGTAGTGTCGAGCCAGGTGCAGGCTGGGCAGGGCCCTCTCCACCTGGCGTGCCCGCGGTCGCCCTGCAGGCGGTCGAGCCATCGGCCGAGGAGGCCGGAGTTTGCCGTCTCGTCACTCATCCGTGATCGATCGTGAGCGGCGACGAGCAACTCACGATAGAGCGAGGCCGTGCCGAGAACGAACGCCTGGTGAAGCCAGCGGTAGGCATGCGGGTTGCAGAATCCGCCCCCGGCCAGGAATTCCTCACGAAAGCCGGGATCGTTGACAGCCTCGTAGTTGATCGCCTCCAGGTGGCGGTCCAGCCGGGATTCCAGGAGCGAGCAGACACCGCATCCGAGTGTAGCGAACGATTCTTCCAGATCGAACCGGGACGGCGTCGACCCGAACTCACGCATCCGTGCCATCGGTGTCCTCCTCCCGCAGCGTGGCATCCCATCGCGGTCGATGCGGATGATGTGCCACCGGGTGGACAGCGTTTGCCGACCATCCGGTGGCGTCGCGAAGATCGACGTGGGCGTGACCCAGCACGGACCGGTGCCGGTTGAGGAACGCCAGGATCGATGCGGTATCGCCCACGATTTCGATCGAGACGACCGCGTGCGGGTTCGGCGATTCACCCGCGTCGTCGTCGACGATGGGGCCGTGGTTGACGAACCCAAGTGGTGACCGCTGGACGGTCGACAGCGGCAGGCCCGCCGCGTGGGCCTGCCGCACGAGGTGGTGGGCGAGGTCCTGGCGGGCCATGCGCCGCCACCACCGGCCATCGTGGGGGGCCCGGTCCTTCGCGCGCACCACGATCCGGACAGCCAGCAGCTTGCGTCCTGGGGCGTCGGTCATGCGTCCTCCTTGTGGGGTACCACGGTGGTCTCGCGCTGGCGGGTTGGGCGAGAGGAGCGGATGCGCGCGTGAATCGGCTGTCGCTGCGCTCTCGCCTCGCGCAGGGTGGCGTGTCCGGGGTGCGTGGCGGGATGCAGGTGCTTCGGGGTGAGGATGCGCTGCGCGTGGTAGATGCCGCGGTGGCCGGAGATGGTGTAGGCCACGAAGATCGCGATGCCGAACAGCAGGATGGCGTGCGTGCCGAACAGTTCGCCGCCCATGATCACGCAAGCGACCGGAGTGTTCGCGGCCGCGGCGAACACGGCCACAAAGCCGAGGGCGGCCAGGGCATCGGGGGGCAGATCGAGCGGCCCCGCAAGGGTGGCGCCCAGGGTAGCGCCGATCACGAACAGAGGAGTCACTTCGCCGCCCTTGAAGCCGACTCCCAGGGTGACGGCGGTCAGGATGATCTTGCAGAGGAAGGCGAAGGTTGGGATTGCTCCGCCCTCGAAGCTGGCCTCCAGCAGCGGCAGGCTGAGCCCGTTGTAGGCGCGGGTGCCGAACAGGAGGGTGATGCCAATGACCAGGACGCCACCGAGGAAGATTCGCAGGTACGGGTTGGAGACCAGGCGGCGCGACCAGTGCTCGACGGCGGCGGTTGCCTCCGCGAACAGCAGGCTGGCGAGCCCGAAAGCTATTCCGGCGACCGTCACCAGCAGCACGGTTTCGAGCGAGATGCCGGAAAACCCGGAGGAGACGGTGTAGACATGATGATGGACCCCAACCTCGCGCACTACCAGATCGGCGGTGACGGCCGCAACCAGGCACGGAATCAGCGCCTCGTAACGCATGCCGCCGAGCGCCAGCACCTCCATCGCGAAGACCGTACCCGCCAGCGGCGTACCGAACACGCCCGAGAAGCCGGCGCCGATACCACACATCAGCAGCAGTCGCAGGTGGATGGCCGACAGCCGCAGGACCCGGGCCAACCAGCCGGCAATCGCCCCACCCATCTGCACGGCGGTGCCCTCGCGCCCGGCCGAGCCGCCGAACAAGTGCGTCAGGATCGTCGCCCCCAGCACCAGCGGCAGCATGCGCAACGGGACCCGGTTCACCTCATCGGTCGCGTGGATTTGGTCGATCAGCAGGTTGTTGCCGGCGGCGGCATTCTGGCCATACCCCGTGTAGGCCCAGGCGATGACCAAGCCAGCCAGCGGCAGGAGGTAGAGCAGGCCAGGATGCGTCGCCTGGACATCGGTCGCCCAGTCGAGGGCGACGAGGAAGCCCGCGCTCGCCAGCCCACTCGCCGCACCGACCACGACTGCGAGCGACAGACTCGCCACAGACCATCGAAACCCATTCGGCACAGACAACGACACTACCCCTGGTGAACTGGAGCAGCGCGCAGCAACTCCAGTGCGATTGACGCCAGGAGTCATCAACACCGCATGGTGTGGTTAGGGCGAACCCCATCGCCCGACTGGATTGTGGCGGCATTGTGGTGCTCCAGTGTGCGCCTGTCAATCCGGGGCGAGAGGGCATCCGCGCGATACCGGGTTGGCTGTGGGCAGCGGTCGACCGCCGCGCGATGCGGGATGGGCCACCCGTCGCATATTGGACACGTGTCCCGTTCGATAGAATGCATGAGGTACCCCACGGTCGTGAACGTCAAGTTCCCGGCCCACAGGCAGCGACGGAAGCCTATCCGGCGCCACCGGCACGGGCGTTGCCGCGGATTCCGAACGCTGCAACCGCGTGGAGATGAGGGGGATGAGAGATGGAAGACAACCGCATCAAGGTGGTGCGGCCCGCGACAAGTCCGGATGCGCGCCCCGAACCAGTGTATCTGCCAGGGCGCGCGATTCGGGCCAGGTTCCTCCGCCCGGAACCTGGCCGCTGGTTCCTCGCCCGTCCTCGCCTGCACCGCCTGCTGGATGCCGGGACCACTGGCCGCCTGACGGCTATCGTGGGCGCCGCCGGGTACGGCAAGACCTCGCTCGTCAGCGAATGGATCGCCACGCGCGGACGAACCGCCGGCTGGATCACGCTGGACGCGCGCAGCAACGACGCGCAGGCCTTCAGCGTGGACCTGATCGAAACGATCCACCGCATCGCTCCGCAATCCGGTCGCGCTGCCCTGTCGCTCGTCATCACCGGACCGTATCCGCCACCGGCGCAGTTGGCATCGGCCATAGCCGACGACCTGGCCGAACTCGACAACCCCGCGCTGATCGTGCTCGACGAGTTCCAGGAGATCACGTCCGGCCCGACCCTGGATCTCATCGAGCAGATCCTGCACCTGGCGGGCATGAACCTCCACCTCGTCATCTGCAGCCGCCAGCAGCCAGCTCTCTCCCTTGCCCGGCTGCGCACCCACGGGCACGCCCTCGAAATCGACTCGGCGGCCCTCTCATTCTCGCGAGAGGAGGTTGTCGCCTATCTCACCATGGTTCTGGGCACGCCGCCAGACGACGAACTGGTCGAGACCTGGTGGCGCCATTCGGAGGGATGGATCGCCCTGATCCAGCTGGCGGCCGTGAACCAGATGACGCGAGGGGACCAGGTCACCGGCACGCTCAGCCTCTACCAGGCCCGGGAAGCGGTCGCCGAGTTCCTCAGCGCGGACCTGCTCGATCACCTGCCCGACACGCTCCACCTCTTTGCGCTCATCTCGTCGGTGCCGTCGGTCGTCTCGGCCGATCTCGCCACGAGCCTCGTTGCGGGGCGGCTCCCCCATGTCAACGCCAGCCAGATGCTCGACGAGATCGTGCGCCGCGGCATGTTCCTCTCCCGGCTCGACCAGGACGGCTCATGGCTCCGCTTCCATCCCCTGTTCCGCCAGGTGCTGCAGCAGCGCCTGCTCGACCTGTATGGTCAGGGACAGGTCAACGTGCTCCATATCGCGACGGCCACCTGGTTCGCCCAGCATGGCAAGGTCGACCGCGCCCTCGAACACCTGCTGATTGCGGGCGACCGCACCGGCGCAGTCGAGCTCGTCTCCACGCACGTCCAGGATGCCCTCTGCCACGATCAATGGCTGGAGGTCGATGGATGGCTACGCCAGTTCCCGCCGGAGATCGCGGATGCGAGCCTCGACCTGGTATTGGCCCGGGCGATGGTCGCCCAGGCTCGCGGGATGTTCGGATCACTCCCCGGCCTGCTGGAGCAGGCGACCCGGCTCCTGAACCAGGATGCCGTCCGGAACCGCCCGGATCGCGACCTGCTGGAGGCGGAGATCGACCTGCTGAACGCCTTCGTCCTGCAGGCGGCAGGGCGCGAGGACGAGGCACTCGCGGATCTGATCGAGTCGTCGTTCCAACGGCTAGCGGGAAGCGGACGCTACTCGGAACTGATGTCGGTCCCGATGTATGCGATCGCCGCCGGCCGCCGGTATCCCGAGGTCGCCCAACGCACCATTGACGCCTATGTCGACCGGGCGATGAACGACCCCGGACACCTGAATGGCCTGCGACGCCTCTGGGGATACTCCGCCCAGGTCGTTCTCTCGCGTCACACCGGTTCGATCGAACTCTATGGCGCCCGCGCCACCAGGTTGCTGCACCAGGCCGAGGCGCTCGGGTCCAAACGGCTGATCACCCAGGCCCATTTCTACCTTGGCGCGACCGCCTACGAACGCAATGCTCTGGAGCAGGCCGCCGTGCACCTGCAGCAGGTGCTCCACGAGCCAGCCTCGGGCATGACCTTCCTGTTCGTGGGCGGGTGCCAGTTGGTGGAGGTGCTCGACCTGCTGGGCGATCACGACGGCGCGCAGACGACCCTCGACACCCTCACGGAACGTGTCCGCGATCCTTCGATGACGGGCTACCTGCCCCGGCTCCGGCAACTTGCCGCGCACATGGCGCTGCGGCGCGGCGAACCATCCGCGGGATTGGCCGCCATCCAGCACGCCATGCTGTCGCAAACCAACTGGGCGCTCCGGGCCACGCAAGAGTACCCACTCAGGTTCCTGACTCCCCTGCTGGAGGACGGTACCGACGCCCAGGCCGCCCGGGTCCGGGAGATCGTCACCACCATGTCGGATCATGCCACGAACGACCATCTCCCCGGCCCACGACTGGGGTACGACATGGTCCTGGCCTGGCTCGACTACCAGGACGGCAACGGGACAGCCGCGCACGACCGCCTCCATGCCACGCTCGAACGTGCGTCCGGCATGGGCCGGGTGCGGAGCATCATCGATGCCGGCCAGTTCGTCCGGCCGCTACTGGAATGGCACACCCACGAAGGCCACGGCAGCGAGTATGTCGATCTCCTGATCGAGGCGATCGAGTACGACGAGGCCGTGCTGACGCGGTCGTTGGCGACACTGCGGAAGCGCACCCAAACCCAGGCCGGCCAGTTACCCGACCCGATCGAAGCGCTGACGAACCGCGAACTCGATGTGCTGCTCGGCCTGCAGCGGCGGCTCTCCAACAAGGAAATCGGAGACGAGCTGAGCATTTCGCACATGACCGTGAAAACCCATACCCGGTCGATCTACGCCAAACTCGACGTGTCGGGCCGCCGGGCTGCCATCGCCAGAGCAATCGAACTCGGCATCATCGAGCGCTGACTTCCAGCCGCCTGCTGCCCACCAGCCCACCACCTGCGCTCACCCATTTCCACTCCAAATGGGACCATGTGACCCTCCCGGAGTACCCCGTATGGTCGAAGGCATCACGTCAGCCAGTTCCCCCTGCACGCCAGTTTTGAGGAAGCGCGCAGGATGGTTTGGCGACGGTTGGAGCGGGCTCCAGACATGGGATGACCCGCATCACCACACGGCCAGAAGGCCAGGGAGTGAAGCACATGGCACGGGAATTCCAGGGCGATATCAAGCTCGATATCCGCGACTCGACGCCGGACTGGGAGGCGTTCCTGACGCCCAAGGCCCAGCCGGGCTCACCGAACGTACTGGTCGTGCTCTACGACGACACGGGGCAGGCAGCCTGGTCGCCCTACGGCGGACGCATCAACATGCCGACGATGGACCGGCTGGCAGCCAATGGCCTGACCTATACGCAGTGGCACACCACCTCGGTCTGCTCCCCAACCCGGTCGACAATGCTGACCGGCCGCAACCACCACCACAATGGCTTCGGCTCCATCGCCGAATCGGCCGTTGGGTTTCCCGGCTACAGCGGCCACATCCCGCCCGAGAACGCGACGATGGCGACCGTGCTGCGCAAGGCGGGCTGGTCGACCTTCTGGATCGGCAAGAACCACAACGTCCCGGTCGATGCCTTCGACATGGCGGCGGACCGCACAACCTGGCCGCTCGGCCTCGGGTACGACCGGTTCTACGGCTTCATCGGCGGCGAGACCAACAACTGGTATCCGGAACTGATCGAGGACAATCACTTCGTCGACCAGCCTGCGCTCCCCGAAGACGGCTACCATCTCTCGAAGGATCTGGCTGACAAGGCGATCAGCTACATCCGAGACTCGAAGCAGGCCCAGCCCGACAAGCCCTGGTACCTCTGGTTCTGCCCGGGCGCCAATCATGCGCCACATCATGCTCCACAGGAGTACATCGACAAGTACAAGGGCGTCTTCGACGACGGCTACGAGGCCTACCGGGAATGGGTACTCGCCCGCATGATCGAGCGCGGCATCCTGCCGGAAGACACGGAGCTGACCCCAATCAACCCGATGACACCCGGCACCTTTGCCGAATCGGACGGCGTACGCCCATGGGACACGCTGAACGACGACGAAAAGCGGCTCTTCTCGCGGATGGCCGAGGTCTACGCCGGCTTCTCCGAGTACACCGATGTCCAGGTTGGCCGCATCGTCGACTACCTGGAGCAGTCCGGCCAACTCGACAATACGATCATCTTCTACTGCGCCGATAACGGCGCTTCCGGTGAAGGCTCACCGAACGGGTCCGTCAACGAGAACCGGTTCTTCAACGCCTTCCCGGACGATCTTGACGACAACATGAAGATGATCGACAAGCTTGGCTCACCCGACACGTACAACCACTATCCAACCGGTTGGGCGGTGGCATTCTCCACACCGTACCGGATGTTCAAGCGGTACTCGAACTACAGCGGCGGCACCTGCGACCCGCTGGTGATCCACTGGCCGGCCGGGATTCAGGCGAAGGGTGAGGTGCGCAACCAGTACCACCACTGCACCGACATCGTGCCGACGATCCTGGAATGCT
This sequence comes from uncultured Sphaerobacteraceae bacterium, assembly GCA_964610045.1. Taxonomy (GTDB): domain Bacteria; phylum Chloroflexota; class Chloroflexia; order Thermomicrobiales; family UBA6265; genus JACCYX01. The sequence goes on along the minus strand of CAZSUN010000004.1, from coordinate 5,279 downwards.
GCGGGGTCGAATTCCCCGAGGTCGTGAATGGAGTCGAGCAGTCGCCACTCGCCGGCGTCTCGATGGCGTACTCCTTCGACGACGCGGATGCCCCGACGACCAAGCAAACCCAGTACTACGAGATGATCGGAACCCGTGGTATCTGGCACCACGGGTGGAAGGCATCAACCGAGCATGGGCCGCTTCCATCCGATATCGGCAACTTCGACCAGGACCGATGGCAACTGTTCCACACCGATGTGGACCGCTCCGAATCGCACGACCTGGCCGACGAGTTCCCCGACAAGCTGGAGGCGTTGAAGGCCCTCTGGCTGCGGGAAGCCGAGGCCAACAACGTGCTGCCTCTCATGGACATTTCGGTGCCGGCACTCCACGCGCTCGAGTTCAAGTCGACGGTGCCGCCGAGCGGCCAGTATTCCTACTATCCGGGCACAACCGAAGTGCCGGAGGCGTCTGCCGCCCCGACCCTCGGGCGGTCGTTCAAGATCCTGGCCGAGGTCGACCTGACGGGCGATTCACAGGGCGTGATCGTCGCCCAGGGCTCGCGCTTCGGTGGCTATACGATGTTCCTGACCGAAACCGAGGTCGTGTTCGTCTACAACTTCCTCGGCATACCGCCCGAGCAGCGTGTGGCCGCCTCGAAACCCGAACCCGGCCGCCACGTCATCGGGGTCGAATTCGCCAAGGAGGGAATGGGCGACAACCACGAGGCACTCGGCACGCTGACACTCCATGTGGATGACCAGGCCATCACCTCCCTGCCAATCCGGACACAGGCCGGGCACTACTCCCTGGCCGGGGAAGGGCTGTGCGTGGGGTACGACAGCGGAGACCGCGTGAGCGCCGAGTATCACGGGCGCAACCCATTCCGGAACGGCGAAATCATCCAGGTACTCTACGACGTCGCTGACGATGCCTACGTCGACCTGGAACTCCGATTCGCCACTGCGATGGCCCGCGACTGACGGAATGCGGGTGGATGCCGCCGTGGATTATGCAGATCCATGGCGGCTTCTCACCGATAGGGGCAGCCATGTTGTCGGTAATCGGTGACTACCTGGGATTCGCGATCGGGATCGCGCTGAGCCCGATGGCGATCGTCGGCTTCATCCTGATGCTCGTCAGTGCGGGCGGCCTGGTCAAGGCGTGGGGGTTCATCGGCGGCTGGGCCATCGGCACCGCAGTCGTCCTCGTCCTGGTCGGGTTGCTGGTCTCCACCAGCACGGACGACGATGGGAGTGGCACAAACACCGCTGTCGCGTGGGTCAAGATTGTCCTCGGTGCCCTCATGATCGCCCTCGCCTGGCACCAGTTCCAAGGGCGCCCGAAAGCGGGTGAGGCGGCCGTGTTGCCGAAGTGGATGAGCGCGCTCGATACCTTCACCCCGGTCAAGGCGTTTGGACTGGGCGCGATGCTGGGCACCCTCAATCCGAAGAACCTGCCATTGCTGATCGCCTCAGCCGGTGTGATCGGACAGGCCGGGCTGAGCGGGGGCGAAGAGGTATTGGTCTATCTCGTCTTCATCTTGCTGGCCTGTCTCGGCATGCTGATCCCAATCGGAATCTTCCTGGCAGCCGGGGAGAAAGGCGCGGCGATTCTGGACGAGGTGCGGGAATGGCTCGTGGCCAACAACGCCGTCATCATGGCCGTCCTGTTCCTCATCCTCGGCGTCAGCCTGCTGGGCAAGGGGTTGGGCGCACTTTAGCCAGACTGTGGCAAGAAGAAAGGATCGTGGAATGACGGCAGCCGACGAGCCCACGTCGCCCCATCCCGGCCAGCAGATCCCGATGGCCACGTTGCCGAACCTGCGTGATATCGGGGGCTGGTCCACGCGTGATGGCGGGCGTGTGCGCTACGGCCAACTCTACCGCTCGGTCGCGTTGACTCACCTGGGCGATGCCGACCACGACGCCTTCGACCGGTTGGGGATCATCTCCGTCTACGACCTGCGGACCGAGGCGGAACGATTGGCAGAGCCGGACCGCATCCCGGATGGGGTTGAGCACGTCGTGGTCGATGTTCTCGCGGATTCGAAGGACGCGGCACCGGCCCAACTCCATGCGATGCTTGCGGACCCCGCGAAGTCGGAGGATCTCCTTGGTGGCGGCAAGACGACCCAAGTGTTCTCGGGCGCGTACCGGGAGTTCGTCAGCCTGCCCAGCGCGCTGGAAGGCTATCGGTATTTTTACTCCGACCTGGCGCAGGTAGCACACCGGCCCGCCCTGGTCCATTGCACGACCGGCAAGGACCGCACGGGCTGGGCGGTCGCTGCCCTCCTGATGCTCCTCGGGGTGGACGATGCCCAGGTGATGGAGGACTTCCTGCTCACCAATAACGAACTGCTTCCAGCCCTCAAGCCCATCTTCGACCAATTCCAGGCGAAGGGTGGCAATCCCGCCTTGCTGGAGCCGGTGCTCGGAGTCCAGGCGTCCTACCTGGAAGCGGCAACCGGCGAGATGCGTTCGCGCTACGACACGATCGAGGGGTATTTCTCCGAGGGACTCGGCATCAACGCCGAAACCCAGCGGCGATTGTGGGAATCCTTCGTTGATATGGAGGAGTGACATGACTGACGAAACACTGATCCAGCAACTTGAGGATATCGAGGCGTTGTTCGTGCAGACCGCGATGAACGCCGAGCAAGCAGGCGAGCGTATCGTGCTGCGGGGCGTCGGCTCAACCACGCTGTACTTCAGCGACCGGCCACAGCGCGTGACCGGGCACATCGGCACGCCGGAGTTCGTGGGCATCTGGGGCGAGGGGGACGACAGCTTCGCCGCGAACCCGCCCAACGCGGTGCTCTCGTTCGTGGGTGAAGGCGAACTGGTGCCGGAGGACGTGGTGCTGGAACTACGCGACCCGATCCTGGTGGGGTCCGACCTCAGCTACGCCGTGACTGTGCTCGAAGGGACCATCCCGGAGCGGGTCAACGCCTGCAGCCTGTTCATCGACACCTTCGGGCGGCCCCTGACGCCAGTCTCCGTGGCCGGCATGCGACGCCGGACGCGGCGGCGCACCCGCCGCCGGACCGCCTTGCTGATGCGGTAATCTTCCGGCCTACCCGTATCCACGGCGATGCGGGATGGTACCGCGCGGGACGCGGTTCTCAGGACTGGGAGTACCATCATGACGGATGACCGGTTTGTCTACGTTCTTGGCGCGTCGTACGACACCGTCGCGGAAGCGAGGGCCGACTTCGACGCCGTCCGCGCGGTGTACGACGAGATCGGCGCCTCCCACAACTTCGACGCCGCCGTCCTCGCGCGGGACGAAAAGGGCAAGGTGAAAATCGAGAAGACGCTCGAGGCGGGAACCCGGCACGATGCCCTGAAGGGATTGGGGATCGGCCTGGCCTCCGGGGCGGCAATTGCGCTCTTCCCGGCGATCGGGATTGGGGCGGCCCTGCTGGCCGGAGGAACTGGCGGCACCATCATCGGCGGGGTGGTTGGCCACGTGCAGACCGGCATGAAGCGCAGCGACCTCAAGGAACTCGGCGAGGTGCTCGACAAGGGTGATGCCGGTCTGGTCGTCGTCTACTCCGCCAGTGTCGCCGACCAGGTGTCGGCGGTGATCAAGGCCGCCAACCGGTACGTCAGCGAAGCGACCGACCTCGCCGCCGACGAGATCGCCCAGGCCATTCGCGATGGCGAGGCAAACGCGTAGCGGCGGAACGCGTCCAGGTCGTCCACGATGCCGCACGACTGACAGTTCCCTGGTGCCCCTGGGCTGGATGTGTCCGACCGCAGGGGCGCCATCCCCTCGATTCACGCCAGTCGCACTTTCCTTATGTCAATATCGACCCGGACGCCTGGTATGGTACACTGTTCAGGCGGTATGTGAGAAATACCAGCTTGTGGCGTCTGGGTCCCTGCAAGGCCCGGATTTGCGTCACCGTGGGGAGCACACGTACAACGCTCTCAAGCGCCCTTGGCCCAACTGGCGAGAGGCGGTCGCGCAATGTCGCGACACAGTGCAGGTTCGAACCCTGCAGGGCGCACCACCACCCTGGGACAGGCTCCCGACGCATCCCTTCCTTTCCGCATGGCTCGACCCCTGTCGCGTCACCCGGCGATCGGTCTCACCCATGACTTGCGATACCTGGACTCCCATCTTTCCGTTCGGTTGTCCACCACGAGGCTCCACGTCGCGCCAGATCATCAGACGATGAGCGATCCGGGGCAAGCGTACGAATTCCTTCCCACCAAAGACGGGTTGGTGTGTTACGTCCGGCACGTGCCAAGCAGCTGGATTGTCCGCCTGATGCCCTGGCGGGACCCGGACCAGCCGCGATTCTGGTGTCTGCGTGTGGAGCTCGCAACCGGCTCAACCCTGGCAGCATTGACGGCAAACATCGACCCGTTCTATCTCCGACTGGCGATGAGCCGGCAGGAACTGCTTGACACCCTGGTCCGCCTCCAGGCCGACGCGGAGACATGGTTCGGAGATCCGGCACAGGATGATTTCCGGGCCTGGTTGGCGGACGCGGTCCAACTCCCCAAGCCTCCTCCCTCCGCGCGCACATGGTCGTCACTCCGACCTCGTCCGGACCGCCCTCCCACACGCTAACGAACGCCCCATCGGCGGCGAAGCTGCGCTGGTTCGCACAAATCATCCCAGGCAGGTCCGGAACCGTCGGCAATCCCCTCCTTCAGGATCGAGCGAGATGACCAGGCGAATCGACTGTCCCTCATCACCCACAGACTGATACGCTTTTCGATCCAGCACCTTTCGTGCCGGTTCGAGGAGTCCCTCATGACAACTGATAGCCAGGACACACGGTACCGCAACGGGTATGCCGCCGGGCAACGTGATGACATGTACCCGAGTGACGATGAGCCCAACAACCCCAAACGCCCGGCAACGGGCGACCCGTGGTCCGACCTGGGATACAACGAGGGCTTTGCCGATCGCCATGCAACGCAACATCCATCATCGCTTCGACGAGCCGGTGAGACACTGGCACAGGTCCTTCGGCTACCAGAGAGATCGCAGGCTGGGCCCGCCGTCTCGCCAGAAACGCCAGGGGGCATGCATGAACACTCCTCACCCCATCACGTACCCCAATCGAACCGCATGCCATGGGCCTGCGAATACGCCCTGGAGCACTACCGTCGCAACACGGCGACGCGCACTGAGATAACCCAATGACCGCTCCGCGCCACGAGCCAGCCGGGGCGGCATCCCGGACCGCTTGGCGCAACGCCCGGTAACTCCCCCATTTCTGCCCCATTTCCCTGCCCTGACTCCCCAACCATACTCGTCCTGTCGACCTTATGCTC
>CAZSUN010000003.1:94671-101863 GCA_964610045.1 uncultured Sphaerobacteraceae bacterium | reverse complement strand
TCCATGCCGATGTGATGGGTTCGGACCACTGCCCGGTGTCGATCACGCTGAAGGATTAGGGAGGAAATAGGAAACAGAAAGTAGAAAACAGGGGTCGACGGGTGGACTGGTGTGGGCATCACGCACCCGTCCCAGCGGACACAAGGCCCGCCCCTATTTTCTCTCATCTATTTTCTCCTTTCTACCTCCAGGTGGGCCCTGACCGCCGCGTCGACGTTGAGATGGACATTCGACGGCCCGATTCGCTCGATCAGTCCGTCGAGCACGAACACGTCCATGGCCTGGGGTTTGACTGCCGCCAACCGGAAGGGAATCCCCTTCGCGTGCAGGTTTTCGGCGATTTCCCTGAGCTTGCCGGCCCCCTGGGCGTCGACGAAGGTGACGCTCTGGAGGTCGAGGATGACCACTTCCGGAGGTGCTTCGGTAGTGTCGACCAGTTGATCGATGCGGTCTTCCAGTGAATCCGCCGTGACGAAGAAGAGGGCGCCTTCGAGGCGAAGGGCGATCACGCCGGGGATGGGGTCGACGTCGGGGTTATCGGCGAGATCCCGGTAGACATGCGTGCCCCGTACGCGGCCAAGGTGGGGCATCGACGGGGAAGTCACCACGCGCAGGAGCCAGATTAGCGAGAGCACGACACCGACAACCACGCCGGCGAGGACACCGGTGAGGACAACGCCCGCGATCGCGGCAATGGCGATCCAGAAGTCGGAGCGCTTGACGTCGAAGAGGCGGCGCATTTCCGGGATATCCATCATACCCATGGTGACGGCTTCGATGATCACGGCCGCGAGGACGGCCTTGGGGAGATCGGAGAAGAGCGGAGCGAGGAAGAGGAGCGTGAGGATGACGGCGGCGCCGGTCGTCAGCGAGGCGACTGGCGTTTTCGCTCCCGCATGGTCGTTCAGCGAACTGGCGGACAGGCTGGTCGACACGGGGATGCCCTGGAACAGGCCAGCACCCACATTCGCCATGCCCTGCGCGATCGATTCCTGGTTGATGTCGACCCGATAGCCGTTCTTGGAGGCGAAGTATCGGGCATCGCCGGCGCTCTGGGAGAAGCCGATCATCACGATCGCCACCGACGCCGTGAGGATCAGCAGGGCGTGATCCGAAACGACCCCGAAATCGGGAATCACCAGCGATGGCAGCCCGCGCGGCACGTCGCCGACGAGTTTGACGCCGTGGTCGCCGAGGTTGAACAGCGCGGAGACCAGAAGCCCGCCAACCACTACCACCAGCGCACCGGGGATTTTGGGCGCGACGGCGCGGAGCCCGAACAGGATCGCGAGCGACACCGCACCAACGAGGAGCGTGGTGCCGTGCACATCACCGAGTCCCCCGAGCCACGACCAGAACTCCTGCCAGGCGTTGTCGCCGCTGGCATCGGTGCCGGTGAGCTTCGACAGTTCGCCAACGCTCACATCGATCGCGGCCCCGAAGAGGAACCCGGTAATGACGGCACGGGAAATGAACTGGGCAATCCAGCCCATCTTCAGGATGGACAGGAGGATGAAGATCAGCCCGGCGCCAAGGGCGATGGCGGTCACCATCGCGGAGGCGTCCGCGTCGGTCGAGGAGATGCCGGCAGCCAGCACGGCGCTGCCCGCCACCGCTGCCAACCCGGAACTTGGGCCGGTCGAAATCTGCCGCGAGGTGCCGAAGAGTGCGTAGAGCAGGGCTCCGGCAGCGGCGGCATAGAGCCCGTGCTCGATGGGAACCTGGGCGATTTCGGCGTAGCCGAGATTCTTCGGGACGATGAGCGCCGTGACGGTAATGCCAGCAATGATGTCGGGCCGCAGGAAGGACCGGTCGTAGTGCCGTGCCCAGTCGAGGATCGGCATCAGGCGGGTAGTCCTGCCTGCCGCGCGAGCGGGATCCGTCGCAACATTCTGGCTGCCAAGGGTCATGTGCGCGCTCCGGATGCCCGGTCTGGGCACGGGATGGTGGGCGTCGCCGGAACCTGCCAACCAGCCGGGAACCAGGTTGGGCCGGGACGCATGCAGGCAGGATGAAAAGGTGACCATGCATCAAGCGAGACTGCGCGCAAGCATACACAACGTCGATGGGTTGTCCAGATATCGGCGCCTGGTCCTGGACCGGCGGCACACGCGCTCCCAGGCGGACCTGCCGCGACCATGGGCATTGGGCCAACCGGGATCTGGTCGTGGCTGTCACCCGCCAGTGGCCCAGTCGTGACCAACATGGGCGGACGACAGGATCGGCCGTTGTGCGACCGTGAGGGTGCCTTCCCCGGCCGATCCAGGTCCGCCCGTACGGCGGGTCACCCTGGCGTGGCGAGTTCGCCTCCAGTCTGTCCGCCCATGGGCCCAACCTGGGAGGCAGAACCGTGGAGACGACTCCTGCGCACGACCGAAACTGATGCGGCCTTACGATGGGTCGAGGACGCGGCCGAGGAAGAGCAGGGTGCCGGTTTTCCTGTCGCGAAGGGCGAAGACGAACGGGCGGTCGATGATGACCTCGATGGGTTCCACCGGGTCTTCCACCGCGGAGGCGCCCTCCATGACGACGACGGTTGCGGCAGCCGCTTCCGTGCCCGCTTCGTCGACCGAGATGAACGCCTTGTGGATGACATCACTGATGAAGAGGGGATCGGCGGTGGGGTCGTCAATCATGCCGGAGAAATTGGCCAGATCCCCATCGAAGGCGTCGACCATTCCGAGTTCCTGGAGGACGGATGAGAGACCGGCGTCGAACTCGAACGAGAACTTCGGAAACGTGAGCTTGATATCGGTCGATTCGAGGCTGCCGAGGATCTCGTTCAGGGCAGCGCTGTCCAGGTCCTGCTCGATGGTCTCGAACTCGCCGATATCCGGCATAATCACCGTGAAGGTGAAGCCACTGCCGGCGTAGGGAAGTTCGACTGCCTGGTAGCCGGTTCCCTTGAGGTAGGGCATGAACTCGTGCTGCCACATCATGGAGACACTGACGGTGTCGCCATCGAGTAGGGTGAAGTCGCCGTCCTCGGTACCCTCGGGATCGAATGGATACGCCCAGGCACCATAAAACCAGATCGCATTGGCGAGGACGAGGCGGGTATCCGTGGTGATCGCTCCCTCCGGCACGATATCTTCGATCCGGCCTTCGGTGTGCTCCTCGACCCAATCGTTGATGTCGTCGCGCGCTGTTTCCGGATCCTCCTTGAAGCTGACGAGTTCGAGCCCGGCCCCGAAATCGTCGTCCAACTGGTCGATGAAGTCGTCGCTGAACGGGTAGGTCTCCTCGCCCCAGAGGCCGTTGGCGATGTTGAGGGCGCGGGCGGTGACGCCTTCGTCCTCGTCTTCCTCGGCGGTGCCGCGGGTGACGAGGTCATCGACCAGGGTGCTGAAGGCCGCGCCGATCTCCTCCTGGTCGAGATCGAAACCGAGGGTGCCGGCCATCTGGGCGGCGGTGTCGCCCGCGGCGCCGGTGTAGGTCATGGCGAGGGCCAGCGAGACGCTGAGTGGCGAGACGAGGATGTTGCCGTCGTTGTCGCGGCGAAGCTGGTCGTACAGATCGAGGGCGAACAGGGTGTTGCCGTCAACGAGGTCGGATTGGTCGGCGTCCTGGGCGCGGACGGTGGCCAGCCAGGCCGGGTGGGCGGCGGCGAGGGTCGCGGCAGCAGCGCTGGACTGGAGCAGGCGGCGCCGGGTGAGTGGGTGAAGGATGGCAGGCATGTCGTTCCCCCGATGGTGTATTGCGGCCGGAACATCCGACACGTTCGTTCATTGTGGAGAACGTTCGGCGTGGATGCAGGGTTGCCGGGCGCCGTTGATTCCGGAGGGGCAAGGGATGGGATGCGCCGTGCACGATTGTGTGCAGGGAGGTTGATTGCGCATCCCGGTCAATGGGTTCGGGATGCGGCGAGGTCGGATTCCTGCCGGGTCAGTCTTCGCGGGAGGCGTCGGCGGTTGCCGGGGGCGCGGTCGTGGCCGATCCGGGCGCGGAGCGGTCGGCAAGGTCGCTGGTGATGTACCAGTCGTACACCATCCGGGTGGCGGGGGCAGCGTAGGTCACGCCTTCGCCTCGGTTCTCGACCAGGGTGGCCGAGGCGATTGTCGCCTCACCATCCGCCCCACCGTACGAGACGAACCAGGAGTGCGGCGTGTCGTTGGTTTCCGTTTGGGCGGTGCCGGTTTTGCCGGAGACTGGCCAGTCGAGATCGCCGAAGACCTTGTTCGAGCCGACGTTGGCATCGTTGTGGGTTTGCTCGGCGAGGGCGCTTTGCAGGTCGGCGATCTGGCCGGCGGTCAGCGGCAGGTCGCGCACCACCACGCGCTCACCGATCTGGGTAATGGCGCCGTCGGGGTCCTTGACGTAATCGACGATGTATGGCTGCAGTACGTGACCGCCGTTGGCGATGGATGCGTAGGCGTTGGCCATCTGGAGGGGCGTGGCGGTGAGGTATCCCTGGCCTATCGCGAGGTTGACGGCATCGCCAGTGGCCCAGCCATCGCCGACGACATCGAGCTTCCAGTCGGGATCGGGCACCGTGCCAGGAATCTCCGGGAAGTAGGGGATCCCGGTGAGGGCGCCGAGGCCGAAGGCACGGGCCATGTCGGGAAGGGCGAACGAGTCCTCGTCGTCGAGTGCCTCGCCGAGTTGGTAGAAGACGGTGTTGCAGGAGCGGACGAGACCGGAGTGGAGGGTCAGCATTCCCTGGGCCTGGAGGCCATTCTCCACCACCCAGTCGTCCCATCGCTGGTTGCCGATCTCGAACGATTGCGGGCAGTCGATTTCGGTGTCGCCAGTATAGCCAAGGGTGTGCATGGCGGCGGCGTATGTGATCGACTTGAAGATCGAGCCGGTTGGATAGCGGGCGAAGGTGGCGCGATTGGTCTGGGGGCTCAATTCCGGATCGTTGATCATCTCGCGTTCGGCTTCGGTGTAGGTATTCTGCACCGCATCGTTGGGATCGAAGGTCGGATGGCTGACCATGGCCAGGATCGCGCCGGTCCGGGGATCGATGTAGACCGCGGCGCTGCGCAGGCCGTCGCGCTGGTCGGTCGATTCCTGGGCCGTCAGCGAAGCGTCGACTTGCCGCTGCATCTCGAGATCGACGGTCAGGTAGACATCCTGCGGCGGCGTCCCTGCGCTGCGGGCGATTTCCTCACGGATTTCCCGGCTTTCACAGTCGATCACGTTGAGCGCGCCGCCTGGTTTTCCGGCAAGGAGTTCATTCGCGCCGTATTCCACGCCGCTGCGGCCGACCATCTCGTTCTGGTGAACCGCGCCGGTGTCGTCGTTGAGGACGTCCTCGGCGGTCGCGGGACTGACCCAGCCGGTGATGTGCGCGGTGAGCTCGCCCTGCGGGTAGTAGCGGGTGACCGCGCGGCGCACGACCACGCCTTCGATGTTCTGCGCACGGTTGATGAGATCGGCATCAGCCTCGCCGGGAATGTCCTTGATCGGCAGGAACCAACTGGGGTCGTAATCGGAGTTCTGGATGATGGCGGCGATGTCACTCTCCGACATCCCGACGAGGTCGCTGAGGGCGGAAAGCGTGGAGTCCATGTTGGAGATTTCGGCGGGGATGACGCCGATCCGCGCGACTTCGGTGTCGGTTGCCAACACCTCGCCGTTGCGGTCGAGAATCCGGCCGCGCTGCGGGATTTCGCCGATGAAGTCGATGCATTCGTTGCTGCCGAGCTGGCGGAAGATCAGGGAAGGGGTCCAGGCGACGCGCCAACCGCCATCCTCGCGCACCAGCGGGATGACGTTTCGCTCCTCGACGGCGCCGACGAGGTTGGACTGAAGGGTCATCTCGACGGTGACATTGCCGTTGAGGTCCGGCTGACCGACGATCTCGCCGGCGATGGCGACGAGGCCCGCTTCCTCGGCAATCTGTTCGTAGCGGGCCGCGAAGGCATCGCGGCTGGTGGATGCCTGGACCTCCTTGGTGGCGAGGTCGTACATGCTGCTGTAATCACCGATCGACCACAGCGCCAGCCAGGTTTCGGCGGTGCGGAGGGGCGCTTCGGTATCCACCTCGGTTGGGGTGGGGGCGGTGGTTGGCTCGACGGTGGGTTCGAGCGTCGGGGTTGGTGCCTCGGTGGCGATGACGCCGGAACCGTCGCTCTCCGGGGTGACGCGTTGCGCAACCTGGTCCATCGCCGAGCCGCTCCGGTTGAGCCGGTCGGCAATGAGCAGACCGCTGGTGGCGAAGATGAGGGCGAACACGCAAAGGGCGAAGACCCACGGCCAGCGAGGCTTGACGGTGTGCCCCGAGGAATAGGGGGAGCCATAGGAAGAACCGTACCGGGACACCGGCAAACACCTCTTTGGGAACAACGAAGCGGGGATGGGCGGCGCGAGCCGGGATCGGACGATTGCCGCGTGTGTCCGAACATGCTAGCACGCCGGCCATGATCGGGCTGGCATGCTTCATTTCTGGATACGCATGGCAGCGTTATCCGGATTCAGCGCCAGACCAGCTTCGTAGCGGCGGACCTCCGTGTACGCCCCCGGACTTGCCGATCGGGTAGAAGGCTTGCCTGGCGCGAGTAAAGGACCGCCACACGCTCGCTGACGCTCACTGGGCGGCCCCTACAAACGACCGAAGCGCCGAATGGGCCATGAAGGCGGGCACTGACGACGCCTCGCTGTCCTGTTCCCCATGTGTCGAACGTGTACTGAAGAATGTCCTGTATGTCCTGCCGGGCACGCGGCAGGATGATGACCTCAATATTTGATGTCATCGGGAACTACATGCCCACGGCGGGAGTTTTCCATGGCCTCGTCGACGATCTTGTCCATTAGCTGCGGGGTCCAGACCTCGCCTTCACCACGGTCGGCTTCGGCGATGGCGGCAAGGAGTTCCGGGTCTTCCTCCCATGGGATGCGCTCGTAGGCGAGTTCGAGGGCGTCGATGATGGCAGCTTCCTCGCTTTCGAAGCGGCCGGCTTCGACATCGCGGGCGACCTGGTCGCGAAGGTGGGGCGGGAGGTGGATGGTGAGTGCCATGGTGACGTGCCTCCTGGCGACCGTACGAGATGCTGCCTCCAGTGTACGGAACCGGTTGTCCAGCTCGGAGGAGTATGCCTTGTGGAACGGCGGGCCACAGGACCCGCCCTACGAAAGCCTGGCCCGTTCCACGCAGGTTTGAGGCTGCGTGGTCAGCCGCTGGCTACTCCTTTGCCCAGTCGCCCAATGTCACCGAGCCTGTGTCGTCGATCAGGTGTTCGCGGATGTA
>CAZSUN010000003.1:73583-94571 GCA_964610045.1 uncultured Sphaerobacteraceae bacterium | reverse complement strand
CCCAGTCGCCCAATGTCACCGAGCCTGTGTCGTCGATCAGGTGTTCGCGGATGTAGTCCCAATCGAAGACGTAGCCGAGGCCGGGGCGATGCGACAGATGGACGTAGCCGTCGGCATCCATCGGGTCGAGTGGTTCACGCAGGTACTCCAGGGGGGCTTCGTAGTCGACGCCGGGCGCGAGGAGGCCGCGCTCGTAGTACTCGCAGGTATCTTCGGAGGTCGAGCCGAGGATGTGGAGGTTGCCGATGCCGCTCATGTGGATCTCGCAACGGTAGCCGAACGCCTCGCACACATTGACAGTCTTCTTCACCCCGGTGATGCCGCCGCGGAGGACATCGATCCGGCTGATGTCGGCGGCGCCCCGGCGGATCCAGTCGGCGCGGGTGAAGACGTGCCCGTACAGGATTTCCGGCGAGCAGATGGGGATGTCGAGGGCGCGGCTGAGGCGCTCGTAGGTGTCGACGCGCTCTTCCGGCATCGGGTGCTCGTACCAGTGGTAGTTGCGTTTCTCCAGCTCGCGTCCGACCTGGAGGGCTTCCTCGTAGACGTGGTAGGTGCCCCAGGGGTCGTACATGAGGACCATGTCGTTCCCGACCGCGTCGGCCACCGCGTGGATGAGTTCGATGTCGTGCCTGATGTGTGACGGGCGGCCGGGGACTCCTGTTTCGGTGACCGGGTTCCAGAAGTAGTACGGGTGGATCTTGTACGCCGTGTAGCCTTGATTGCGGCAGGCGATGGCGTGGTCGACGTAGTTCTGGATCGAGCCCATGTTCGGGTAGGTGCTGGCGTAGGCGAGGACTTTCTCCCGGCAGCCGCCAAGCAGTTTGTAGACCGGCAGGTTGGTGGCGCGGCCTGCGAGATCCCAGAGGGCCATATCGATCACGCCCATGATGTTCTCCGGCGTTTTCGAAGCCCACATCCATTGCCAGAACAACTCGCGGTCGAACGGGTCCTGGCCCACGAGCAGGTCGCGCATGCGGGTGCGAACCATGGCGCGCTGGTCGGGCAGGAGGCCGTCCTGGTCGCCGTGACCCTGGCCACCGAGATAGTGCCCGACCACGCCCTCGTCGGTCTCGATGGTGACGAGGGTCTGGATGATTTCGGCGCGGGGCTGGGGTGTCGCGTTGTGGTAGCGGTCGACCCAGGTACGGAACGGTGTGACGGTGATGTCCGTGATCTTCATGGTCTGTCGTATCTCCATATCGGTGTGCCCGCCGATTGGCCGGTTACCAACCCAGGCGGAGGAAAACCTCGTCCAGTTCCTCACTGGTAACCGGGTCGAGATCGTCGACCGGGGGCCGGACGAACGCCGAGGCGATCACGCCCTGGCGTCGCAGCGCCCGCTTGTGGATGATGTGGGCTGCGCCGAGGCTGCCGATCCCAACCTTCAGCAGCGGCCAGATGCGGGTATCGAAGACCTCGTTGGCGCCGGCGATGTCGCCTGCGTGCCAGAGATCCCACACCTCGACGAAGGCGCGGGCGGAGCTGGGGAACGGCATCGTCCCGATGGATCCACGCCGGAGTTCCTGCAGGAGCTGGCCGCCACCGGCGCCGCCGAAGATGCCCATGACCTCGCCGGCGGCCTCGACCGCCCTGCCGACCTGGATCGCGGGCGGGATGCTCTCGATCTTGGCGTAGGTGGCGTTGGCGGCCGCTTTCCGGATCGGGCGCAGGAGCGAGGCTGGCACCGGGGTGGCGCTGGTGTCCTGGATCACGATCGGAATGGAAATGGCGGCGGAGATGGCAGCGAAATAGCTGGTGACTTCCTGTCCCGAAAAGCCGGGACCGGGTGGCGTGCACATGACACCCGATGCGCCGAGTTCCTGGGCGCGTTGACTGTAGAACACCGCGAGGCTGCTGGCGGCGGCGCCGGTGTTGATGACCACCGGGAGGCGGTCGCTCACCTGGTCGATCACGGTCCGGGTGACGAGATCGCGTTCGGCTTCGGTGAACTTGAAGATTTCACTGCCGAGGGCGATGCCGAGTCCATGCACGCCGGCGTCGATGGCGAATTCGACCTCGTTGCGAAGGCTGAATTCGTCGATTTCGCCGCCGTCGTGAAAGGGGGTGACGAGGATCGGCACAACCCCGTAAAGCGGCCCTGGTGTTGGCATGCGACAGCTCCCGCTGGTGGCGACGGATTGCAGAGGCCAGTATCCCCGGACTCCGGCGATTGGCAAACGGTCTGCCGGGGTTGTCACGGTGGCGTGGGGATGCCATCGTGTCCCAAGCAGGCCGGAGACCCGGCAGAGACGATCCATCGAAACCCTCCGGGAGAGGAATGGCGCATGCGCTCGGCAATCTGGCTTGGACCGCGACACATCGAGATGACGGAGACGCCCGCGCCAGACGTGCAGCCGGGCGAGTTGCTGCTCCAGGTGCATGCCGTGGGGATTTGCGGTTCGGAGCTTTCCGGCTACCTGGGGCACAACAGCCTGCGCAAACCGCCGCTGGTGATGGGGCATGAATTCAGCGCAACGGTGGTCGAGGTTGGGGCCGGAGTGACGGGGTTCGCGGTGGGCGACAGGGTGACGGCGAACCCGATGATTCCCGACCTGACCTGCGTGATGTGCCGGGCGGGGTTCGAAAATCTCTGCCTCAACCGGACGCTGATCGGGGCGCACCGGCCCGGCGCCTTCGCCGAGTACGTGACTGCCCCCGCCGTTGCCTGCTATCACCTGCCGGATGCGATCGACGACCTGACCGGTTCCCTGGTGGAGCCAACCGCCTGCGCTCTCCGCGCGGTCGAACTCGCCGCCGTGCGGCCGGGAGGATCGGTCGCGATCCTCGGGGCGGGTCCGATCGGGTTGCTCTCCCTGCGGGTCGCGAAGGCGGCTGGGGCGAGCCGGATCATCATTTCGGACCTTGCGGAACAACGCCTGGAGATCGCCCGCGCGTGGGGCGCCACCCATGCGGTCAGCCCGGCGGCAACCGATGTGGCGGCGCTCGCCCGGGATTTGACCGACGGGCTTGGCTGCGATGCCGTGATCGATGCTGTCGGGTTGCCGGTGACCCGCAAGGCAGCGATTCAGGCGGTGCGGCCAGGCGGCACGGTGGTGTTCATCGGGTTGCATGAGGATGACACGACGATCCCCGGCAACTACATCGTACGGTCGGAAATCGAGATCAAGGGTGCGTTCTGCTATACGCAGAACAACTTTGCGTCGTCGATCCGGTTGCTGGCAGACGGGTTCCTGCCGGACGCATCCTCGTGGGTGGATCTCCGGGGGCTCGACGCTGCTGACCGGTCGTTCGGGCAACTGATCGACGATCCATCGTCGGCGATCAAGATCGTCCTGCAGCCGTAGAGGATCCAGGCGACAACGGGGTTACGGAAGGCCATGACCGCGTCGCCAGAGCCAATCGCCCTGGCTGGATGCAGGTGGCGACGCGAAAGGTCTTCCCTGCACATGCGTGTCGGGGTCCATGAATGCAACACGGCCCGGTGTGGGGACACCGGGCCGTGTTGTTGGGATGGGGATGGGGAAGCACACAGCCTGGCTTCTCCAAGGGTGTTGAACCGGAAACCCGCCTGGGGAAGCAGGCTTCCATACCCGGATCTACGCACGTGCATGCGATCCGGATCTCTGGCCTCAGGCGTTGGCTTCGATCTCGATGCTGATCTTGATGTCGTCGCCGACGAGCATGCCACCGGTTTCGAGCGCGGCATTCCAGTTGAGCCCGAACTCCTTGCGGTTGATCTTCGCGGTGGCCGAGTAGCTGATGACCTGCTGGCCCCAGGGGTTCTTGCCGATACCGTTGAACTCCGCATCGAGCACAACCGGGTGGGTGACGCCGCGAACGGTGAGATCGCCGGTGACCTTGAGGTCGTCGCCGTCCGGCGTCACCTGGGTGCTCCTGAAGGTGATTTCCGGGTAGTTCTCGACATCGAAGAAGTCGGCCGACTTCAGGTGACCATCGCGCTTCTCGTCGCGGGTGTCGATGCTGGTGGCATCGATCGTGACGTTGACGGTGGAATTCGCGACGTTCTCGTTGTCGAGTTCGATCGTGCCACTGATGTTGCCGAAGCGGCCCTTGGCGGTGGCGAAGACCATGTGCTTGACGGCGAACTCGACGGCAGAGTGCGAGTTGTCGATCGTCCAGACGGTCGTGGCGGTTGCGGTATCGGTCATGCAGATCATCTCCCATTGGGCTGAACGTGTGGCGGTTGTTCCGCGATGGTGTCCAGCCAGGTCCCACACTCCTCGCGGCGCTTACATCCCGTAATGCGCTCACGTTCAGGAACTCCCTGATGATTTGAGTTTATAACTAAACTGTGGGGAATGCAAGGGACTGTTGCCGGGTCCGGATGAACACCAACGGATCGCCCCGACGAGGAAACACGGGGAATCACCCGGAGTTGGTATGAGTGGTCAGGATTCCGTTGCAGTGGACGCCGCCCTCGCCTGTTGGGACGTCCGCCGCAGCGAACCGGCTTCGCCGAGGGATGTCTCGACAAGCTCGACATGACAATTGGGAGGTGATGCCACAACAGCGAACGTGTCTGCGCACGACCCCTGCCAGGGGCGGGTCAGGCGGCTTCGGGGCTCGAGGTTGGGTGGTGACCGGCTGCCGCGTACTCACCCAGGCCGGCGATCCCGCCGTATCGCAGGCGCACATAGCCGAGCACGACGCCGGTGACAGCCAGGGTCGCCAGGAGGATTTCCCACTGCGGCATGATGAACGCCGTAATGTCCTCGATCCAGTGATCGTGCGCGATCATCGTGATTGCCGAGTGGATCAGGACCAGGACGCCGATCAGCAGCAACCACGGGTACTTGTGCAGGATTTGCGCCACCAGGTTGCTCCCGAAGAGCAGGATGGGAATCGAGAGCGCAAGCCCGAAGATCAGGAGCGTCAGGTTGCCTTCGGAGGCGCCGCCCACCGCCAGGATGTTGTCCAGGCTCATCACGACATCGGCGAGCACGATCGTGCGGACCGCCGCCGCGAAGGTATCGGCCGAGGCGATCGGCGCCACGCCCACCTGCGCCTCCGGGGTGACCAGCCGGATCGCGATCCAGATCAGCAGGACGCCGCCAATTGCCTGGATGAGCGGGACATCGAGCAGCAGGGCTGCCATGACCGTGAACACGATCCGCAGTACGACCGCACCAACCCCACCCCAGATGATCGCCCGTTTGCGGTCGTCCGGCGGGAGAGTGCGGGCGGCCATCCCGATGACCACGGCGTTGTCGCCAGAGAGGACGAGATCGACCACGATGATGCTGAGCAGTTTCTGGAGATCGGTGATCAGGAAATCCACGGGGTTGGCAGTCCGTTCGTGCGGATGGAGGTGCGTGGGGCCGGGGATCGGTCCAGGGCAAGTGTAGTGGCAACCGGCATGGGTATGCCTGTGCCGTCAATTGCCGGGTGGGCGAGATTCGGGTGAGAGGGAGTCCAGGAGGCGGCGAACGCGATCGAGGGCCGGCTCTTCGGACACCGGGGAGTCGTCGGCGTAACCCACGCCGACCGCGCCCCACGCGGATTGGGTCGACGACAGGCCGAGAATGTCGCGGGCCATGGCCTTGGCCTCGCTGGCGCCGAACCAACCGGTGCCACTGCCGAGCCCATGGCGACCCGCCTCCAGCATGATCCTGTCGCCGGCACGCGATTCGTCATTCGCCTTGCTGGGCGAGACGGTCGTATCGGAGACGATCACGATCGCCAGTGGCGCCTGGGCGAGGATCGCCGTGAAGGCGCCGATGCCGGCGAGGGCATTCCGGGTTGCGAGGTCGTCGATGACGACCAACTGCCAGGGAGGGGGTTCGACCGAATCACCGCGCCCGGCAGCCAGCAACGCGGTGATGACCTTCGCCGGAACCGGGCGATCCTGGAACCGCCGTGCCGGTCGCAATTCCTCAAGGAATCCCGGCCGGGAGTCAACGGGCTCGCGCGAGTCCGGCATGACGATCGTCTCAACCCTGCCGCTGGCCGTACCGGCCGTAGCTGACGATCTCGGCGAGCGGCTTGCGGCCGCCCCCAAGGGTTGACGCTCGCTGTGGCTGGCTGCGGTCGATGTACCCGAACCCAACCGCCGACCAGACCACTCGGTCGGATGGGATATCGAGCAGGCCGCGTACGGTTTCCTGTGCCTCCGGGGTGCTGAACCAGGCGGTGCCGCTGCCGAGCCCAAGATGATCCGCGGCCAGCATCAGCCGTTCGGACACCCGGCCCTCGTCGTACGGCACACTGCGGCTGGAGGTATCCGGCAGGACGATCAGGATCGAGAGGGCGACGTTGTCGAGGAACCCGGTGAACTGGCCAGCCTGCGAGAGCGCGAGGTTGGTGTCGCGGTCATCGACCACGATGAACTCCCAGGGTTGGGTGTTCTTGGCGCTGCCGGTCCAGCGGGCGACCTCGAGCAGTTGGCCGACGATCTCCGCCGGAATCGGTTGGTCGAGGAACCGTCGCGATTGGCGCAGTTTGAGCAAGGTCGAGATGAACGATGTCTCGGTCTGGGTCATCGTGGAATTCCTGCTTCGATCAGGCGCGGTAGGTGCCGGTGCTGGAGATTTCGGTGAGCGGCCTGCGTCCCGGCGTGGCCGGATTAGGCCGGTGGTCCTTCAGTTGCTTCGGGTAGCCGAGAACGACGACCGATCGTGCGGTGAGGCCATCCGGCACGCCGAGAATCTCGCGGCCACGGGCCTGCTGGGAATCGTCGCCGAACCAGGCGGTGCCGCCGCCGAGTCCGAGCAGGCGCGCGGCGACCAGGAGCCGTTCGGTGACGCGGCCCTCGTCGTAGGCCTCACTGACATCGCTGTGGCCGTTGAGGACGATGGCGATGGCGAGCGGGGCGTCCGCAACCCAGTTGATCGGTGTCCGGATTTCGCTGATCGCTTTCAGCTGCGCCTTGTCGTTGACGATGATGAAATGCCAGGGCTGGGTGTTGCGCGAACTGCCGGTCCATTGGGCGACTTCGAGCAGGTTCTGGACGATGTCGTCGGGAACGGGCTGGCCGAGGTACTGGCGAGCCTGACGGACTTTCTTGATCTGGTCGACGGCTTCGGGATAGGTCGGTCGCGCGGACATGAGGGAACATTCTCCTGGCGAGGCGGGCCCGATGTTGGCTCAACCGGTCCCGCGTCTGGTTGCTCAACGCTTCCCATTGTAAAGCAATGGGCGTTCCGGGCAACCCTCAGGAGGCCAGCGCGCGGAGGACGGCCTCGGGCTCCTTTTCGATGACGCGCAGCAATGTGCGGGCGGCGCTATCGGGCGTTTTCTTGCCCTGTTCCCAGTCGCGGAGCGTGCCGAGCGGGATGCGGAACTGCTCCGAGAACTCTTCCTGGGTCAGATTGAGCTCGGTGCGGATTCGTTGCGGATTGGGAACACGACGGAAGCGCTTCAGCTCCTCGTCGGAAATGGGAGGATTGTCGGGATCGCTGAGCGCGTTGGCCTCAATCTCCTCCTCTGTCATGTTGCGGAGGCGCTCCCAATCGGTATTGTCTTGGATCGGTTGAGTCGAGCCATCTGGCATAATCTGCACTACCGAACCATCAGCGGTCAGCTTGACTCTCACGATATTCTCTTCGCTCATGGTCTCTCGCGCTCCTTGCGGAAATCATGCGCCGGGTTGAGCCGCGATCGGTGTAGATCACCGCGACCAACCGGTCACCAACCATCCCGATCGCCTTCATGCGAACTTCACCGAATTCAGGCCTGGTTGAGTCACTGACGATACGGTGCGGATCGTTGAATACCCGTGTTGCACGGACAAAACCAATCCCATGTTTCGCCAGGTTGGTATCGTTCTTGGCCGGATCCCAGTCAAACTCCACAGGATGTTCACCTCTAACCACATTGTACTGCTTTGCAGTAGGTGGTCAAGCAGGAGGGAGCAGTTTGCTGCCGGTGTGGATGGCGACGGTGCCAAAGCCGTAGAGGGTGTAGCCGACATCGGCGAGCCCAGCCGCGGTCATGCGTTCCGCCAGATCGTGGGCGTTGGGGAAGGCTTCGACCGATTCCGGCAGGTAGCGGTAGGCTGACCGGTCGCCGGCCAGGACGCCACCGATCAGCGGCAGGATTTTCCCAAAGAAGAAGCGGAAGACGGGGCCGGCGATGGGTCGCTGGATTGGGGTCATTTCGAGGACGATGAGGCATCCGCCCGGCTTGAGGACGCGTGCCATGGAGGTGATGGCGGCGTTGTAGTCGGGCATGTTGCGGAGGCCGAAGCCAACGGTACAGGCGTCGAAAGCGTTGTCGTCGAATGGCAACGCCATGGCGTCGCCGACCACAAAGGAGACATTGCCCGGGCGTGATTCCGCCTTGTGGCGTGCTTCCTCGATCATCCCTTCCGAGAAATCGAGGCCGATGACCTCCGCCGCCCCGGCGTGGGCACAGGCGAACGCGAGGTCACCGGTGCCGGTCGCGACATCGAGCACCCGAGCGGTGCCCACCGGGGCAGTCGCCGCCGCCCGCCGGGCGACGCGCTTGCGCCAGGCTTCGTCGCGGCCACCGGTCATGATCCTGTTCATCAGGTCGTAGCGTGGCACGATCCGGTCGAACATGCGGCGTACCTCCGCCGCATCCTGGATGGCGCCGTCGTGATTGGTTCCGGGGCTGGTGTTGGTCATGACGTTGTATCCGTTGTGTCACGTCCAGGGCTGACTCGCGGTCGGCCCCTGCAAACGAACGGGGAGCCCGTTACGCGCTCAGGATCAGGGTTGTGGCCAGCACGACGCTGTACAGCAGGAGGCCGCGGCCAGTGTTGCCGAGGGTCGGGTTGAGTGCCGGGCCGGTGCGGGTCGAAACCTGGTTCCAGAGACTGACGGCCACCGGCCACCAGAGGATGGTCAGCACCACGGTCCAGTTCAGCCAGCCGGCGATCCAGAAGGCGATCGGGGCGCTTCCGGCGATCACCAGCATGGCAGCGTACTCGATTTGGGTGCCGCGCACCCCGAGCCTGACCGCGATCGTGTGTTTTCCGGCTGCCCGGTCGGTGACGATGTCGCGCAGGTTGTTGACGATCAGGATGCCAACCGCCAGCGCCCCAACCGGGATTGACGCGGCGATGGCGAGCGCGGTCAGTTCCCCCGTCTGGATGAACGCTGTGCCGGCGACGGCCGCCAGGCCGAAAAAGAGGAAGACGAAGACTTCGCCGAGCCCGAGATAGGCGAGGGGGAATGGTCCGCCCGTGTAGGCGACGGCGCAGACGATGGCGGCGATGCCGAGGAGCAGGATCGGCCAGCCGCCCCGGATCACGAGTGGCAACCCGGTGACGACGGCGAGGGCGACCACGACACTGGTGGCGCGGAGGACGGTCTCGGGGGTGGCGAAGCCTGAGGCGGTGATCCGGGTCGGTCCCATCCGCTCGTGGGTGTCTGCCCCCTTGCGGAAGTCGAGCGCGTCATTGGCGAAGTTGGCCGCGATTTGCAGGAGCAGGGCAGTCAGCATCGCGAGGATGGCGCTGGGCCAATGCTCCCCACCTTCGTGGATGGCGACGGCGGTGCCGGCGATGACCGGGGCGACCGCGGCGGGAAGCGTTTTGGGGCGTGTGGCCAGCAGCCACATGCGCCAGGCGGGTGGAGTGGAGGTTGTGATCATGAGGTTTGCCACCATGCGTACCTACAGGCGGTTGTTGTCCGCCCATCCCGGCTGTCTCGCAATGGGCGGACAACAACCGCGGCCAGATACCGGTTGGGAATCGTATCAACCATGGTCGCGGCAGGTCCGCCCGAACGCATGGGGCGAACTGTCATGTGGCACCTCCCGGCATCAATCCGAGGTTGTCGATCAGGCGGACGCCACCGATGGTGGCGGCCACGATGGCACGGGTGCCCGGCGTTACGGTGTCGAGCGGT
This sequence comes from uncultured Sphaerobacteraceae bacterium, assembly GCA_964610045.1. GTDB lineage: Bacteria > Chloroflexota > Chloroflexia > Thermomicrobiales > UBA6265 > JACCYX01. The sequence goes on along the minus strand of CAZSUN010000003.1, from coordinate 84,774 downwards.
TCCAGCGTGAGCGGATCGACGACATTCAGGTAGTCAATTTCGAAGGCTGGAACGCGCTTGATCAGGACAGCGCCGGCAATTGCGAGCCGGAGGGCGGAAGATTCCCCGGCCAAGGCAGCGTCCCGCATGGCTGCGAGGGCCTGGTACAGGGCCGGCGCGACCTCGCGCATCTCCGGCGAAAGACGGGCGTTGCGCGAACTCATCGCCAGGCCGTCGGCCTCGCGCACGGTGGGACACGGCACGATTTCACCGGGTAGTGCCAGGTCGCGGTGCATCCGCCGGATCGTGGCGAGTTGCTGGAAATCCTTTTCACCGAAGTAGGCGCGATGCGGCCTCACCTGATTGAGCAGGATCGTCACCACCGTCGCCACACCGGCGAAATGGCCGGGACGCGCTTCGCCCTCCCAGCGTTCGGTGATGCCGGAGACCGCGACCGTGGTTGCGAACCCTGCCGGATAAATTCCGGATGCGTCCGGCGCATAGATGGCATCCACCCCGGCGGTGGATGCGAGTTCGGCGTCACGTTCAAGCGTGCGGGGGTAGTTCGCGAGGTCGGCGGGGTCGTTGAACTGGGTGGGGTTGACGAAGACGCTGACCACGACGAGGTCGTTCTCCGCCCTGGCGCGGCGCATCAGGCTGAGGTGGCCTGCGTGGAGCGCGCCCATCGTGGGAACGAGGCCTATCGTCCGGTCCGGTGCGTGCAGGGCGGCGAGTTCGGCGGCAGTGCGGAGGATGGCGGTCACGTAGGGTCGTTCTCGAGGCTGTCGCGCAGTTCGGCGAGGACTGACCCCTTCATCTTGTAGCCATGCTCGGGTTGCGGATACGTCCCGGCGCGCACGTCGTCGGCGAAGGCACGGAAACCGGTGCGCATGTGGCCGGCGAGGTCGGCGTAGCGCTTGACGAAGCGGGCGGCGTGGCGGTCTTCGATGCCGAGCAGGTCGTGCATGACCAGGACCTGGCCGTCGCAGCCAGCCCCGGCGCCGATGCCGATGACCGGGATCGAGACGCGCCCGGTGATGATGGCGGCGAGGGCGGAGGGAACGACTTCGATTACCAGCATGTAAGCCCCGGCATGGTCGATCGCGATGGCATCGTCGATCAGGGCGCGGGCGGAAACAAACTCCTGCCCCTGTACCTTGAAGCCGCCGAGCAGGCCCGCCGTCTGGGGCGTCAACCCGATATGCCCGCAGACGGGGATTCCGGCGCGGGAAATGGCATTGACCCGGCTGGCGAGCGAGGCGCCGCCTTCGAGCTTGACCGCGTCGGCGCCGCCTTCCTTGAGGAGGCGGCCGGCGTTGGCGATGGCCTGCTCGTCGCTCACCTGATAGGTGAGGAAAGGGAGGTCGGCCAGGATGTGGGCGTTGGGAGCGCCACGGCGCACGGCGCGGGTGTGGTGGATGATGTCGTCGAGGGTGACCGGGACGGTGCTGTCGTAGCCGAGCAGCGTGGTGCCGACCGAATCGCCGACGAGGATGATGTCGACCCCGGCGTCGACGGCGAATCGCGCCGACGGGGCGTCGTAGGCGGTGACCATCACCAGGGGCGGGGCGTCTTCCCCGGTTTTGTGATGGCGCAGGGCGGGCACGGTCCAGGCGGGATGGACGCTGGTTCCGGAGTCGGGGGACATTGCGAACCTTCGATGTCAGGCGATGGCAGCGGTATCGAGGCTGGAGTCGCGTTCGCCGGCGCCATTCTGGCGGCCTTCGCGGGCCCGGACGAGGGCGGTCATGATCTGGTTGGCCGGCACCCGGATCGCGTGCCGGCGGGCCTCGGCGATGATGGCGCCATTGATCGCATCGATCTCGGTCTGGGTACCGGATTCAAGGTCGACGAGCATGGACGACCGGTTCTCTCCGGTGCTGCGGGCGACATCGTCGATGGCGGCGAGCACTTCCTGCAGTTCGATCTGCACCCCGCTTGCCTTGCCGACCAGCACGACCTCGCGGGCGATGGTCTCCGCGGCCTGGCGCAGGCTGGCATCGGTGCTGATGGCGGCGTTCCGAACGCCGGCGAGGGCGGTGAGGGGGTTGATGGCGGCGTTGACCGCCAGTTTTCGCCAGACCCAGCGATGGATATCGTCGACCGCCACGGTGGGCATGCCGGATGCCGAGAGGACCGAGGCGATATCGCGCACGGCCGCGTTGACCGGGTTGGCGCGGCGGCCGAGGGCGGTGATCCCGGATCCGGTGTGATGGATCACGCCGGCCTCGGTGCGCATCGCGGCCTGGGTGGTGACGCCGAGGTAGACGTGCGGGCGGACGCCGTCGTTGAGCAGGGCCGACCGGAGGGCAGAGGCATTGCCCAACCCGTTCTGGAGGGTGATGACGATGGTGTCGCGGTTGAGGTAGGGGGCAAGCGGGGCGGCAGCCTCGGCGGATGCCCAGGCCTTGACCAGGACGAGCACGACATTGCTGCCTTCGACCTCTGCCGGGTCGATGGTGGCGTGAATCGGCACGATGTGGGAGGCGCCGCTCTGCTCGATCAGGTGCAAGCCGCGCTCCTGGATGGCCGCAAGGTGATCCGATGGACGGCCAAGGAGGGTGACCTGCTCGACGCTGGTGTCCGGGGTCGCTCCCGGTTTGCCGGCGATCGCCGCCAGTCTGGCTGCCATCAGCGATCCCATGGCGCCGGCGCCAACGATGGTAATCCGCACGAATCCGTTCCTTGCTGCGGCCAGGCTTTCAACGCCCGGCACCCCGGCTGTCGCGTTTGGGGCTATTGTCGCACGCAGTGGACGCACGGTACATGCAGGGGTGATGAGAGCCGGCTGGCCTGGGTGGGATGCTCGTCGCGGGAATCGCAACGTATACTTTAGGTCAAGATATGTGATGGCGAGGGAGGCTGCGGTGCGGATTTGGGATGTGCCACCGGTGATGCTGTGCCGGCAACACCTGCTCGGCGAGCACCGCGAATTGCATGCCGTTTGGACGGTCCTGACGACCGGGAAGACCGGTTACGCGCGTCACCCGGAGACGAGGCGCTGGGAAGGCCGGCTGGCGGCGTTGTACGCCCGGCACGAGGCGCAGGTGGCGGAGATGGAGCGGCGAGGATACCGGCACGGCAGCCCGCTCGATTCCTCCCTGGCAACGGGACGTGCGGTGCAGGATACGTTCGTCGATCCGGTGGCACGCCAGGTTGAGCTGTTGACGGCGAAGCCGTGTTCGTGCCCACTGCCGGTGAGGCTGGGAACCGGAGAATGAACTGATCGATTGCCCGGACCAGATTCCCCCAAGCAGGGAATGACAAAGGTTACGCTCGGGTTCTCCCCACGGCGTCGATCCACCTGTGTTGACCCGGAGTTCGTAAAAGGAGCAACGTGTGAGTGAACCGGCATCCCGGCCCGACGCCGGTACCGGGACGTCTGCTGGACGCAGGACGAACGGGGTGTTCGACTGGCTGGCACGGCTGCCAACCGGTAAGGCGCGATGGCTGGTGATCGCCGGCTGGATCGCGGTGCTGGCGGTTGCGGTACCGCTGGCGTCGAAGATCGGCGAGGTGGAATTCAACGGCACGAAAGCGTTCCTGCCGGGCTCCTCCGAATCGTTCGAGGTCGTCGCGTTGCAGGAGCAGTTCGACGAGAGCGAGGTCGTCCCGGCGGTCATCGTCTACGCCCGGGAGGGTGGACTGACGCCGGACGACCAGGTCCGGATCGAGAAGGATGCGGCGGCGATCGCCGAGGCGAACCCTGCCTGGCGGGCGACGCCTGTCGTTCCGTCCGACGATGGCGAGGCTGTCCTGCTGACGGTCCTCGTGCCGAATACCGACGAAGAGGTTGACGCTGCCGTCACACGCATTCGCGAGATCGTTTCGACCGGTACCCCGGACGGGCTCGCGGTGAAGGTGACCGGTCCGGCCGGATTGTCCGTCGATCTGGGCAAGGTGTTCGAGGGCATCAACGGCAGGCTGCTGCTGTCGGCGGCGATCGTGGTGGCGGTGCTGCTGCTGATCACGTACCGCAGCCCGTTCCTGTGGATGTTCCCGCTGGTGGTGGTTGGCTTCGCCGACCGGCTGGCGACCGCGATCCTGTACGGTGCGGCACGGGTGTTCGATTTTTCGACCAGCGGCCAGAGTGCCGGCATCATGGCCGTGCTCGTGTTCGGGGCCGGCACCGATTACGCGTTGCTGCTGATCGCCCGCTATCGCGAGGAACTCCGGCAGCACGAGCGGCCGGCTGAAGCGATGACGATTGCGCTGCGACAGGCTGCCCCCGCGATCGTGGCCTCCGGTGGGACAGTGATGCTCGGTCTCGCCTGCCTGCTGGCGGCCGACCTGAATTCAAACAAGTCGCTGGGGCCGGCCGGGATCATCGGCATCTTCTCGGCGCTGCTGCTGACGCTCACCCTGCTGCCGGCGCTGCTGCTGGTGACCGGGCGCAAGGTGTTCTGGCCGTTCGTGCCGGAATTCGGCTCGTCGAGCGATGAGGCCAGGAGCATCTGGGGCCGGATCGGGCACCGGGTGGCTCGCAGTCCACGCCGGGTCTGGATCACCACGACCGCCGTGATGCTGGTGCTCTGCCTGGGCGCGATCGGCTACACCGTCAGCTTCACGCAGGCAGACCAGTTCACCGACAAGCCGGAGGCGATCCAGGGCGCGGAACTGATCGCCGCCCACTTCCCGGCTGGTTCGGGCGCGCCGACGATCGTGATCGCCAACCGGGATGAGGCGGACGCCGTGCAGGCGGCGATCGAGGGGGTCGAGGGCGTGGCCGGGGTTCAGCCGGCCGGTGAGACCGACACCCTGGTGCAATATTCGGTCACGCTGGACGCGCAACCCGGCACCGATGAGGCGTTCGCCGCCGTGCGTGACCTGCGTGCCGCGGTCCACGCGGTCGACGGCGCCGATGCCGTCGTCGGCGGGTCCGATGCCGAAAGTCTCGACACGAAAGATGCGAACGCGCGCGACCAGCAGGTCGTCATCCCGCTGGTGCTGCTGGTGGTCTTCCTCGTGCTCGTGTTCCTGCTGCGGTCGCTCCTCGCGCCGTTCCTGTTGCTGCTGACCAGCCTGCTTTCGACCCTTGCCGCGCTTGGGGTGACAGTGCTGATCTTCCAGCGCCTGCTCGGCTACGACGGGTTGCAGGCGGGCGTGCTGTTGCTCGGGTTCGTGTTCCTGATCGCACTGGGTGTGGATTACAACATCTTCCTGATGAGCCGCGTCCATGAGGAAAGCCCGCTCGTTGGGACCCGCGAGGGGATGCTGAAGGGACTGGCAGTCACCGGTGGGGTCATTACCTCGGCCGGTGTCGTGCTGGCGGCGACGTTTGCGGTGCTTGGCTTCCTGCCGCTGGTGGCGCTCGCCCAGGTGGGGTTCTTCGTCTCGTTCGGGGTGTTGCTGGACGCGTTGATCGTGCGCTCGGTGCTGGTGCCGGCAATCACGCTCGATCTCGGGAAGCGCATCTGGTGGCCAAGCGCGCTGAGCCACCGGGATGGGACCACACCGTAGGCTGGTCGCGTCGGGCGTGTACCCGCCGGTGAGCATCGTGTCGATGTTTGCTGGACAGATACGATTGTTCACCAGCACTCGCGAGTCGTGTCGAGGGATGTTGAAGATGCCGCACTCCATGGAGAATCCGGACCTCTGGAATTGCAGGGCGAACATCCCGAGCGGCGCGGGCACCAGGAAGCGGCCTGAGACCACCACCGCGCCTTCCGAAACGGCGGCCCACTCGCAATTCCGAGAGCGGTTCCCGACTGTGGTGCAATGATGATTCCACTCTGCGACAATCAGGAGGCAAGGGGGACGTTGATGGATGAGTCGAACCTGATCGACGCCGACGGGTTGCCGGATCCGGCAGGCATGGTTGGCCAGCCGAACGTCAAGGGACTTCCGGTCGGGTACCGGTACGGGGTAACCCGGTACGCGGACCTGATCCTGCGGGAGGCCTTCCCGCAACGGTGGAGTGACCTGCTGGCGTCGCTGGATGAGTTCCGGATCGACGTCGACGAACTAACACGAGGTGGCGGCAGCCGAGCGACGCAGACGATCCGGTTCGACGGGTTGCTCGAACGTCGCGGGTGGGGAAAGCGCACTATCACGATTGCCAAGCTGATTGACGAACGCATGATCCACGCAACGCGCGGGCACGAGATCGATATGTTCGCCCCCGGATCGGACCGCGACGACTACCCTGGCATCGCAGTCGAGATGGAATGGAACAACAAGGATCCGTTCTTCGATCGCGACCTCATAAACTTCGCGGCGTTGCACCGCGAAGGGGCGCTGGCCGTCGGGGTGATCGTGACGCGTGGCCCTGAGTTGCAGGGGGTTATTGGTCCGGTCATCAAGACCGGCAAATCGACGGCGAGCAAGAAATACGGGACCTCAACGACCCACTGGGACAAGCTGGTGCCGAGAATCAATCTCGGTGGTGGCGGCGAGTGCCCGTTACTGGTTGTCGGGATCGAACCGGGCCGTGTCATCGGATTCGATCTCATCGAGGCAGCCTGGCGAGCAGGGGAGATGCTCTGGTAATCGACCTGTACGTGCGATTCCTGTGATAAGATCCACTCAGTGTTGCTGGAAAGATCTGTTCCGGGAGATTCGATGGCCACCCGATCGACACCGCTTCGCGAATCCCAGTCGCCACCGCCTCTGCCGGCCGTCGATGGCGGTTTTCACACCGTGCTGGCGGATCCTCCGTGGCGTTTCTCGAACCGTACCGGCAAGGTGGCGCCGGAGCACCGGCGGCTCGACCGGTATTCCACGATGGACCTCGACGATATCTGCGCCTTGCCGGTTGATACGATCGTGGCGAAGAACGCGCACCTCTATCTCTGGGTGCCCAATGCCCTGCTGCCCGAAGGGCTAAGGGTGATGGAGGCGTGGGGGTTTCGCTATGTCTCCAACATCGTCTGGGCCAAGCGCCGGAAGGATGGCGGACCGGATGGCCGTGGTGTGGGATTTTACTTTCGGAACGTGACCGAACTTCTGCTCTTTGGTGTGCGCGGCAGTATGCGCACTCTCCAACCGGCGCGCCGGCAGGTCAACATGATCGAAACCCGCAAGCGCGAGCATTCACGAAAGCCCGACGAACAGTACCCGCTGATCGAGTCCTGCTCGCCTGGGCCATGGCTGGAACTGTTCGCGCGCCATCCGCAACCAGGCTGGATTGCGTGGGGTGACGAATCGGACCCGGAGGTCACGCCTCGTGGGCAGGTGCATGCCGGCTACGCCGGTGGCCCGATCCAGCTTCCCCAACTCCAGATACACATGCGACTCGATGACGACATTGCGACAACGATCGGGCTCGAATTGCGACGCCGATACGAGTCGGGTCACTCGATCCGTGATATCTCGATGGAGACGAGCTATTCGATCGGGAGGGTCCGATCGCTCCTGGCGAAAGTGGATACCCCGCTACGGTCACGAGGGGCATTGCCAGGTGGCTGGGGGGAGCCAGACAACCTGGCAGAGTCTGCGGACTGATGTCCCCTCGGCGCAGGTCCTGAATGAATCAGGAGACGGTGGCTGTAGCTGGATACTCGTTGAGCGTCCGCTCGCCGGCCGCGATCAGCCACGAGCCAACCGTGCGGCGCATCGCGGTCATGATGCCGGATCGCCTGGTTGTCGCGTGCGCCGCCGCCAGCTCACGGTCGGCCGCCCGCCGCTCCTCGATGCGATGCGTCCCGATGCCGTCGGTGCCCCAGGTGTAGAAGTGGTTCGAGATCGGCTGGTTGTGGTGGAAGGAGTTCGACATGGTGGGCCTCCGGCTGGGTGGTCGACGTATCGATTGACACCCTCATCTTGCCGGAGTGGGTTGGTCCGCACATCGTAGGGGTTTCGTAATTCCCGGTCTCACCCCACGTACGCAACACTACGTATGGCCTACGAGGCAACAAGGTCCGTACGCAGGGCGAGCGCGATTGCTTCCGACCGCGTCGAGACATCGAGCTTGGCGTAGAGCCGGCTGAGGTGGGTGGTCACGGTCCGCTCGCTGATCGAGAGCGCATCGGCAATGGCCAGGTTGGACAGACCCTGCGCCAGGAGCGCCAGCACGTCGCGTTCCCGCGGGGTGAGGTCGCCTGCGGGGGCAGCCGCCGGTATCTGCGGCTGGACTCCCTGGCGCAACCGGCAGACGGCGATGGCGGCAGCGAGCGTGTCGCTCATCGAGCGCTGCTTGCCGGCGCGGACCAGGGCCTCGGCCCGCTCGGGTCCATATGCCTCGCGCACGGGCGCCATCAGACGATCCATTTCGTCGTTGGTGGCCGTGTCGATGATGAGCCCGAGCCGGTGGCAAATGGCGAGCGCGCTGCCGACAAACCCGGCGGCAACATCCAGTTGCCCGTGGTGAACCGCCAGGTTGCCTGCGGAGAGCAGCCTGCCCGCCAGCATCGACGGCAGCCGGTGGGGAGGCTCGAGGTGGTAATCGAGGCTGCGCTCGAGCCAGACGCTTGCCTCATCGAAGTTGCCGCGCCTGATCATCAGGTCGGCCATCGTGCCCTGGGCGATCGGCAGGGCGCCGGGGCGCTCGGCGGCAACCACCGGAATGGCCTCGCGCAAGAGCGATTCAGCGCGATCCAGCTGGTCCGCCCCGACCAGCCACTCGGCCATCTGGACCGCGAACAACGCTCCGCCCATTGGGTCGGGGTCGCGCCGGATCGTCTCGATCGCTGCCATCTGGTAGCGCTCGCCCTGGACCGGGTCGCCCGCGCGCCAGTACATCTGCCCCAGCATGTTCTGGCAGTTCGAGAGGAGGCGGAGGTCTCCCACCTGCTGCGCGGCCTCGAGCGCCCGGGCAGCGTAGGTCACAGCCAGGTCGTTGCGGTCGTCTTTCATCGCCATCGCGGCGGCCATCCGGAAATACATCGCCTGCAGGTCTGGCGGCGCGTCCGCGGCGAACGGCTCCACCTTCGGCGTCCACTTCGCGCTTTCCGGCACTTGCCCGATTTCCAGCCAGAACGGCACGAGCGAGGTCACCAAGCGCAGGACGGTCTGCTGGTCACCGCACTCGTAGAGGTGTTCGACTGCGAGCGAGAAGTTGCCGGTGTCCGGCAGGTTGCGGCTCATCCACACCCCAAGCGCGGCGGTCCCGGTGCGCCAGGTCGAGGTGGGGGTGCCGCTCACGTACCTGGCGAACCAGGTGGCGTGCGAGTGGCGTACCGCATCCTCCTCGCCGGAGACCTGGAGTTGCTCACGTGCGAACTCGCGGACGGTGTTCAGCATGCGGACGCGGGGGCCGGTGGCAGGGGTGTCGGTGATCTTGACCAGACTGTGGTCGAACAGCGATGCCAGGACGTCTTCCGCGTGAACGCCGAGGTCGCCGGCCGCGTTGCAGACAGGTTCGACGGCATCGAACGGGGCGCTCGGCTCGAAGACAGCGAGTCGCCGGAAGAGCACGCGCTCGTCGCTGCTGAGCAGGTCGTGCGACCAGGTGAGCAATGCGCGGAGGGTGCGGTGGCGCTCCGGCGCATCGAGGGGGCCGCCGGTGAGCAGGCGCAATCGCTCGGTGAGGCGTTCGCAGAGTCCGCTTGCCGAGAGGTAGCGGCTGCGGGCAGCCGCCAGCTCGATTGCCAGGGGAAGGCCGTCGACCTGCCGGCAAATGCTGTCGATCGCGCAGAGGTTCTCGGGCGAGAGATCGAAGGCCGGGTTCAAGGCGAGCGCGCGTTCGATGAACAGTTGAGCCGCTGGGGAGGGATGGTCGCCGCTGCCGGTGATGGGGAGGGGATCGACCGGAAAGACGCGTTCGGCGGAGAGGCGGAGCATGACCTGGCTGGTTGCCACGATCTTGAGGAGGGGGCAGCGGCCAAGGAGTTTCGGCAGGAACGCGAGGTGGCTCGCGACCTGGTCGAGATTGTCGAGCACCAGTAGCACGGGTTGGTCGCCGATGGCGTCGGCCAGATGGTCGACCAGGGAAGATGTGGGGGACTGCTCGATCCCGAGGGCACGGGCGATGGCATGGAGGACAGACTCGACATCGGTGCTGCTGGCGAGCAGCACGACGTGGACATCGCCCACGATGTCCTGGTCGATCTCGGCGGCAAGCTGGAGGATGAGCCGGGTCTTGCCGACGCCCCCGGTGCCGAGCAGGGTGACCAGCGAGACGTCTGGCCGGAGGACGAGTCCTTTCAACCGCGAGAGATCGGCCTCGCGGCCAACCAGCGAGGTGGTGATCGCCGGGATGTTGCGGATTGGAGAGGTAACAACCATCGATGCCTCGGTGGGTGGCGCCGGTTGAACTGTCCTCCAGTATAGGGAATGGCCTGCAGGCTGGATATCGTCACATATTACCGGGAAGCGGGTTCGCCTGCGATGCGGACGAACAATCACAATCCAGAGACGCAATGGCGCTGGAAGTCACCCGAGCATTTGCAAAAGGGCAACACCCGCAGGACCGAGTGCCTTGCCGATCTTGATGAGCGGATCGACGACCTCTGCTCCTGCCTTAAGGAGTCCAACGCTGTGCTTGAGCTTCTGCGTGATTCGTTCCAGCGGACTGCTGACAGCCCTGGGATCAACGATTTGTTGTTGGGTTGCAGCCAGTGCGTCTTCAATATCGGCGCCAATGGACAATCGCGTTTGTGGATCGAGACCTGACAAGCCGGCAATGCCGATCCTCAACTGGCGCAGATTCTCGGATACTACCGACACATCGATCTGGACGTTGGTGCGCGTGGAATCACCGATGTGCACGACATGGCTGTTGCCGTCGACCGAGACCTTGTTTTGCCCGATCCAGTCTCCATAAGTGACGTGCTGGACATTCGGTGGATCGGCGCGAGCCGCGAGGAGAGAACAGAGCGAGAGCAGGGAGAGGCCGCCGATGATGAGCCCCATCGCCAGCGGCGCCAGGCTCACGATGAGGGAAAAGTCCATCGGCGGTTCCGCAAACGGGTCGTCGTTGGCGGCGATGGCCTTGAACTTGCTGAAGAAGTCGACAACGGTCGCAACGACTGCAAAAGCCCAGAGCGCAAACCCGACCATCGCCGCGATGACGCCGACGAAAAAGAAGACCCGAAGGAAACCACTGGCAGGAACTGATGGTCTCATGGACACGCTCCATGGAACAGGAACCCTGTGTCCGGTGAACTCTATGATCCCTAACCCTATTCTACTGGGCAATGCAAGAGGCTTGGTCGCGGGCTCGCGGGCTGGGATGACTCATCGCGGCCCGGTGGATTCGCCCGCGATGCGGACCACGACGAGGAAGACGACCGAGGTGCCGAGCAGGATGGTGGAGAGCAACAACGCGGTCGGG
>CAZSUN010000003.1:58136-73483 GCA_964610045.1 uncultured Sphaerobacteraceae bacterium | reverse complement strand
GAGGAAGACGACCGAGGTGCCGAGCAGGATGGTGGAGAGCAACAACGCGGTCGGGAGATCGCCGGCACCGAACCGCTCGTAGATCGCCAGGGGCATCGTCTGGGTCACCCCCTGGCGGTTCCCCGCGAACATGATGGTTGCGCCGAATTCACCCAGCGCCCGCGCCCAGCTCAGGACCGCCCCGGCAAGCAGGCTTGCCCGGCTGAGCGGGAGGGTCACCTCCCGGAAGACCTGCCAGGGGCTGGCGCCGAGGTTGGCGGCGGCTTCTTCGACCGCGCGGTCGACCCGGGCGAACCCGGCCCGTGCGGTCCGGATGTAGAAGGGCGCGGAGACGAACGCCTGGGCGATGACGACGGCGGTTGTCGAGAAGGCGATGTCGATGCCGAGCTGGTCGAAGGTGCTGCCCAGCAACCCGCGGCGGCCGAACGCGCTCAGCAGGGCGATGCCCGCCACCGCAGGTGGCAGGATGATCGGCAGGTCGATCAGGGCGTCGACGAGACGGATGCCCGGGAATGTCGTGCGCGCCAGGATGTAGGCGATTGGGGTCCCCACCACCAGCACCACCAGCAGCGCGATGCTCGACGTGGCCAGGCTGAGCACGAGCGCTTCCCGCAGGACGGCTCTCGCCTGGGGACCGTTCAGGGTGTGGCGGGCTTCGAACGCCCTGATCACCATTGCCACCGTCGGCAGGGTCAACAACAGGAGCCCGGCGACGCTCAGGGCAACCAGGCTCCAGGTAAACGCGCTGCGGTGACCGTTTGCCAATGGACGCTCCGCCGTACTCGGGATCGGGTGATTGCCGCTGGCCAACCCAGCCTGGGGGCAACGGGAACAGGATAGCCGCGACCGGAGCACTGGCGTGACCGGCGCCACCATTCAATGATTGACTATAGGCTACCCGTCCCGATTGGCGAAGACCCTGGCGGACGATTCCGCACGCGCCGATCCGCCACGGGGCCGATCTGCCGCATGACCCGCAGTGGGCAGGTGCCGTATCCTTCGGTCGTCAGTCCGTGACGACGGCCCGGCGACGATGCGTCAATCCCGGCGCAGGCGCACTGGACCCGATTCATGTCATTCGCTTGCCACATCCATCTCCCGGAGCCCTGGAGTCACCGCGCATGCCTGTACCACCTCCCGTTCATCCTCGCCGCGTCGTCGTGACCGGCCTCGGCGCGATCAGTGCCCTCGGGGCAGGCGCCTGCGTCACCTGGGAGCGGATCGTGGCCGGGGAGACCGGGATTCGTGTCAACGAGTTGCTCGATCCCGCGCAGCATCCGAGTGTGCTGATGAGCACCGTGGAACGGGAGAAGGTGCCGCAACGCTTCCTTTCCGGAAAGGAAGCCCGCAACACCTCCCTGTACTCGAAGTGGGCCCTGGAGGCGGCCGGTGAGGCCATGCTCGATGCCGGCCTGATCGATGAGCGCTTCGAACCGACCGTTGACCTGAGTGCGGCGGGCGCCGCGTTCGGCAGCTGCGTCGGCGGGACCTACGACGACCTGTTGCCCGTTCACGAGACCTACCTGCAACGCGGCCCCTCCCGCGTCCCTCCCCACCTGCATGTGATGTTCCCGCACAACCTGGCGGCGTACACCGTGCAGCACCGGTTCGGCATGGGTGGACCAAGCTCGACGGTGGTAACCGCCTGCGCCACCGGTTCCCAGGCGATCGGTGACGGGTTCCGGGCGATCAAGTACGGCCAGGCGCCGATCATGATCGCCGGCTCGACCGAATCGACCAATCACCCGCTGTTCCAGGCCGGTTTCGCGGCGATGCGCGCGCTCGTCACCGACTCGAACGACAATCCGGATGGCGCCAGCCGCCCGTTCGACGCGACCCGCGCCGGGTTCGTGCTCGGCGAAGGCGCGGCGATGCTGGTATTGGAAGATCTCGAGCACGCGCAGGCGCGCGGCGCCACCATCCTGGCGGAGATCGTGGGATTCGCTACCTCGAACGATGCGTACCACCCGATCGCGCCGCAGCCGGAAGGCGAGGGCGCGGCGCGGGCGATCCAGGCTGCCCTGGCAGATGGCGGTGTCAGTCCCGGCGAGGTCGATCACATCAACGCGCACGCGGCATCGACCCCGGCCGGGGATGTGGCCGAGGCGCGGGCGATCGAGATGGTGTTTGGCGAGCGCGCCAACACCATTCCTGTGACGTCGGTGAAGGGGGCGATCGGGCACTGCATGGCGGCAGCCGGCGCGCTCGAAACGCTGACCGCCGTAAAGACCATCGCCGATGGCCGAATTCCTCCAACCCGCAACTATCGCAACCCGGATCCCGAGATCGACCTCGATATCGTGCATGGATCGGCCCGCGAGGCTCGGGTGACGATGATGACCAAGCATTCGTTCGGTCTTGGCGGCCAGAACGCCTGTCTCGTGCTGCGCCGGTACGACGGCGACTGACCCGATGTTACAGGGGCAGCTTCCGCCCGATCCCGCCGACCCGCCACCGTCGACCCCGGGGGTGATGCTGGCCGCGCGGTTCCTGCTCGAACTGTTCGGCCTCGCCGGGTTCGCGGTGTGGGGATGGTCGATCGGTGGTGGTGGCGGCATTGCCGGGGGATTGCTGGCGGCGTTGTTCGTTGTGGCAGCGGCGGCGGTGTGGGGAGTGTTCCGCGTGAAACACGATCCACCCGGCAAGACCGACCATCCGGTGATTGTCCCCGGGTGGGTTCGGCTGGCGATCGAACTGGCGTTTTTCGCCCTGGCCGCGGCGGGCTGGTGGCTGGGCGGTTCACGCGCGGCCTCGGAAACACTGATGACGGCGGTGGTGGTGCTGTACGTGGTGACGTGGGACCGCCAGCGGTGGCTGCTCCGGCAATAGGGCATTCCGTAGGAGCGGACCTGCCGCCGTTCGATGAAGGCACCTGGCAAAAGGGGTGCAGGCGGCTGTCGTCCGCCCATTCGACTCCGATACTCAGGGTGCAGCAACAGGGCGGCCCCAGCCACGGATCGATACGGGGCGGTCTTGACAAATGACCGGATCGTAGTCCGCACACGCGCCGTCGGGAGGATTGACCCATGAAACCATTGGCCGGTCGGGTCGCGCTCGTGACCGGAGCATCGCGAAAAATCGGGATTGCGGCGGCGATCTGTCGTCGCCTGGCGGCCGATGGCGCCGATATCGCCTTTACCCACTTCTCACCGTACGACGTCACCATGTACGACACCCCGGTGTCGGAGCCGGAGGAGATACGCGAGGAGTTGCGCGCGGTGGGCGTGCGCGTCCATGCGATGACTGCCGACTTCTCGCTGCCAGGGGTGGCGGGGCCCATCTTCGATGAGGTGCAGGTCGCCCTCGGACCGGTCGACATCCTCGTCAACACGGCGGCCTGGTCGACTCACGATGCCTGGGACACCTTGACCGAGGCATCGATGGACAAGCACCTGGCGGTCAACGCCCGTGCCACGGCGATGCTGACGGTGGAATTCGCGCGCCGGTTCCAGAAGGGGACCGGGGGACGCGTCATCGCCTTCAGCTCGGGCCAGCACCTTGGGGCGATGCCGGGAGAGCTGGCCTACGCGGCATCCAAGGGGGCGATCATCGCCTTCTGCACCAGCATCGCACCCGATCTTGCCGGTCTGGGCATCACCATCAACGTCGTCAATCCAGGACCGACCGACACCGGCTGGATCAACGACGATCTGCGCGAGGCAATCGTCCGGCAGTCGCCGCAGGGCAGGGTGGGAACACCCGGTGATGCGGCCCGGCTGGTGGCGTGGCTGGTGTCCGACGAGGCGTCGTGGGTAACAGGGCAGGTGATCGACTCCGAGGGCGGACTTCGCCGGTAGCGCGCCGCCGCGTGCCCTCCAATGTCGCCGTTAAGGGAGGGCATACGTGGTGCAGGCGCTGGTCAGGGCTGATACACGCTCGCTGGTCGGCCCCTGCAAACGACCGAATCTGCCGCGACGGCGGCAGATTCGACCTCTGCGGAAGAACCATGCGCAATTGAGGTGCGTGCTAGACTGACGGGCTGAGTGGGCAGGAAGGGTGATAGTTCACGAATGCCCGCAATCCATCCACACCATGAACCATCGAGGTAGCCATGACCCTTTCCGAACAGCTTGGGCCGAATGTTGCGTACATCTTTCCCGGACAGGGAAGCCAGGTTGTCGGCATGGGCCGCGGCGTCCGGGATGCCTCCGTTGCCGCCCGCGCCACGTTCGAGGAAGCCGACGAGATCCTCGGCATTCCCTTCTCCCAGGTGATCTTCAACGGCCCCGAGGCCGACCTCAACGACACCTACAACGCCCAGCCTGCCCTGCTCGTCACCAGCATCGCTATCCTGCGGGCGCTGGAGGAGAAGACGGTCGTGGAGGGCGCAGCGATCCAGCCAGTCGTCATGGCGGGACATTCGCTTGGCGAGTTCACCGCCCTGGTCGCTGCCGGTGCGATGTCGTTCCCCGAAGCGCTGGTGCTGGTGCGCGAGCGCGGACAGCTGATGCGGGAGGCCGGGATCGAGCGACCCGGTGGGATGGCCGCGGTGCTCGGGCTGGACGAAGGGCCGTTGATCGAAGTTTGCGAGCAGGCGTCGGCGCACGGCGTGATCAATGTTGCCAACGCCAACTGCCCTGGCCAGATCGTGATTTCCGGCGAAGTGGCTGCCCTGGAAGCCGCGATGGACCTGGCGAAAGCCGCCGGCGCGAAGCGGGTGGCCAGATTGCCGGTCTCGATTGCCTCCCACTCGCCGCTGATGGCCGACGCGTCGCTGGCGTTGAAGCAGCTGACCGATGCGATCCGCTTCCGGGATCCGGTGACGCCGATCGTCGGCAATGTCTCGGCGGCGCCGATGCGGACGGTGGAGGAGATCCGGGTGGAACTGGAGCACCACGTCGAGCGGCCGGTCAACTGGACGGGCTCGGTGCAGCAGATGATCGCGCTGGGGGCGGACACCTTCGTCGAACTCGGGGCTGGGAACGTGCTGGCAGGCCTGATCAAGCGCATCGACCGCACGGTGAGGACGGTTGGCGTCGCGGATTTGGGCTTGATCGCCGTATGAGCCAGGGCCGAGACACGCAGTCAGCAGCATTACGGCGCTGTGTGTTGGGCAGCGCTGGGGCAACCCGCTACCATTCCGGTATCACGATCCGCGCGTACCGGGTGAGCCATCCTGGCGATCGTCCATGCCCACGCCGGAACACGCCCCCCGCGCCCATCGCCGGGCCACCGCGGTCCTGACCGCGAGAAGGGGACCATGAAAGGACCAGACTGGTGACTCGGGTGGTTGTGACGGGAGCCGGCGCGCTTACCCCGTTGGGAATCGGTGTCGATACCTTCTGGTCCGGCCTGACCGCCGGCAGGTCAGGCATTCGCCCGATCCAGAACTTCGATGCAACTGACTTGCCGGTCCGGATCGCGGGTGAGGTGCCTGACTTCGTTGTCAAGGACTTCATCGACGTCAAGGCGGCACGGCGGATGGACCGCTTTGCGCAGTTTGCGGTCGCGGCTGCACGGCAGGCAATCGCCAATGCCGGGCTGGAGATCACCGACGACAATCGCGAGCGCATCGGCATCGTCGTCAACACCGGTGGGGGTGGCATCGGGACCATCGAAGGCGAAGTCATCAACATGAACACCAATGGGGTCAAGCGGGTCAGCCCGTTCCTGATCCCGCTGTTCGCGCCGAACATGGCCAGCTGCCAGATCGGGATCACCTTTGGCATCCACGGTCCGACCGTGACCTCGGTCGCGGCCTGCGCCGCTGGGATCCAGGCCTTCGTCGACGCGATGTTCCTGATTCAGCGCGGCGATGCCGATGTCGTGATCGCCGGCGGCACCGAAGCCGGGATCACGCCGGTCGCGATCGCCGGGCTCGCCAATATGGGGGCGCTTTCGACCCGGAACGATGACCCCGCGGGCGCCAGCCGTCCGTTCGACAAGGGGCGCGATGGTTTCGTCTTCTCCGAAGGGTCGGCGGCGGTCGTGCTGGAGTCGGAAGAGCATGCGGCGCGGCGCGGCGCGAATGTGCTGTGCGAAGTGGCCGGTGGCGCTTACACCTCGGATGCCTTCCACATCACCGCGCCCGATCCGAGCGGACGGGGGCAGGCGGCGGCCATCAACGGCGCCCTCCGGCGGGCCGGGGTGACCCCGGACCAGGTGGATTACGTGGCCGCCCACGCGACCGCGACCCCACTCGGCGATATCGGCGAGACCAACACGCTGAAGCGGGTGTTCGGCGACCACGCGAAGGATCTCGCGATTTCGGCGAACAAGTCGATGCTGGGACACCTGTTGGGTGCTGCCGGCGCCGTCTCGGGTCTTGCCTGCATCCTCGCCATCCGTGACGGGGTGGTGCCGCCGACGATCAACCTGACCGAACCCGATCCCGCCTGCGACCTGAACTACACGCCGAATGTGAAGCGCGAGATGAACGTCGATATCGCGGTCGCCAACGGGTTCGGGTTCGGTGGGCAGAACGCCTCGGTCGTCTTCCGCCGGGTGTAGCGATCCAGCAAGAGGATCAACGTAGGGGCCGTACCGCCGAGGCGATAGCCGAGGTGTGTCGGCCCGTGACGCGACACTCGCAAACCAACGGGTGGACAGACCCTCGGCTCCGCCTCGGGCCGTCCACCCCTACGGGAATGGGTGGCAATGGTCTTCCCTCACATGGGTTGTGCCTTACGGGCCGACACACCCTCGCGCAGCGGTCCAAATTGTGCGGCGACCACACCACCTGACGACGGTCAGAATTTCTCATGGAGGAACGGGATGACGGGCGGGAAGAGGGCGCGCAGGGCGTCCTGGAGACCGGCGTCCGGATCGCCCCAGCCACGGTAGCGGAACGTTGCCGGGTCCATCCCGGTCCAGACCAGCGCGCTTAGCCCCTGGATACTCAACTCCGAGGTTGCCTTGCCGCCGGGGGTGACCACCAGCGCGCCGTCGTCGCTGCCGAACGTCCAGGCGCCGGCATTCCACGGGCAGTGCTCATCAGTGATGGTGACCGCGATGTCCGGGGTGTCGCCGACCGCGATGCCGGCGAGGCCGGGGACGGAGATCACGCGGCCCATCGGCGCGGGCCAGGCATGGTCGTGCTCGGTCGAGGTCTGGGCCACGAGATCGCGGAACCAGAGTTCCGGATACTCGTCCGGCGCAAGTTCGATCACCGCTTTGGCCACCTGGTCGACATGGCGGGCGATCCACGACAGCAACTGGTAACGCGCGGCGGTGGTTGTGGCGTGAAAGGTGTCGGCCCAGAGGGTCTCGGTGTAGCCGGTGATGCGGAAGGTCATCGCCCCGGTGATCTCGCCGTCCTCGCGGACGAGCGCCACCCAGCGATCGTTGGTGTCGCGCGATTCGATGGCCCGGTCGCGCTCCTGCAGCGAGAATCCGTGCCGGGAAGGCAGGAGACGCTCCATGAAGCCCCACCAGTCATCGAATGCCGCATCCATGCCCTGCTGGGTGATGGTGCCGGGGAGGTCCATCCGCAGCAGGGGGCCGAGGTGTTCCGGCTTGATGGTGGTGAAGCGATTCTTGTGCATCTCGGCATAGCCGAGGCGCTCGTAAAACGAGTCCCGGAACGGGTAGAGCGTGGAGACGGCATCCCCCCGCTCGTGCATCATCCGGAAACCGAACGCCAGCATGTCGCGCACGTAGCCTTTGCGTCGCGCCTGTGGGAACGAGGCCACGCCGCCGATTCCGCCCATCGGCAGGATCCGTCCGCGCACGTTTTCGGTCATCGCGAGGACGGAGCACGAGGTCTGCGGTTGGCTGTCCTCAAATGATGCGAGGCCGACGGTGTTGGCGACATACGTCAAGCGTGCCTGCCGTCGTTCCGGATCCGGGGGCTGGGGCGACTTCCCGAAGGCGTAGGCGCCGATCCCGAGGGTTGAGAATTCGTCCGGCGGCACGATCCGGATTTCGATGGGGGAGGAAGCAGGCACGAAGAAGCGGTCCTTTCAACGCTGAACGGGCGCTCCGGCGATGGCCGGGGCGCCCGCATTCTGACATGGGATCGCTGGAGCGTGCTAGATGAAGACGATGCCGTCGACGTTGAAGATGATGCCGATGAGGATCCTGATGATGGCGGCGGTGACGCCTGCCGCAACCCCGATCATGATCGCCCGGCTGGTGCTGAGCATGAGGGTTTCGCGAATCGCGACGATCGCCGTGACCAGCGCCCAGACGCTGCTGGCCAGGACGAACATCCAGCCAAAGACCGGCAGGAAGCCGAGGATCGCGAGGACACCCGGAGCCCGGGCGTAGCCCTGCGTGCGCAACAGCGACTCCATGTTTACCTGCGTGACCGGGGTGCCGAAGACGTTGCGCCCGAAGAACCAGGTCATCATGCTGAAGATGAACCAGCCCAGGAACGCACCGATGATGGCGGTGATGACGGCGCCGAGGGAATCGCCGATGGCGCCGATGCCGGAGGCGATCGCCACGGCTGCGACCACGAGCGCTGCCTGTTGGGTGGCGCCTGAATCGAAGGCGATGGTGCGATAGACGGGGAGGTCGAGCCGGGCGATGCGGACCGCTCGCTCGACGGTGAGATTGATCGTTCGTTCCACGGAGGTCCCTTCCACCAGGCGGCGTCCCGCGCCGGTGCGGCCGCCACATTGCCCATGCAGGCCCCGTTGTCAATGGCGCCGTCCGTCCAGTGTAGTGGCCGCCGGTGGCTGCAGGATGTGGGTTAACCGGTAACTGGAAGCGGGGGTTGGGCAGGAATTACGCTGCTGGTTTGCGGACAGCAGTGAAGGCGAGCGCGGCGCTCCAGGTGCAGGCGCCCATCAGCAGCACCCCGTTCGGCAGGTGCCAGACGCGGGCGTCGAGGTTGGTGCGTCCCGAGTAACCGAGCCCGAGCTGCGCGACCACCAGCACCACGATCAGCGCGGAAGCGATGACCAGGCCGCGCGGCAGGATCCCCTTTTGCAGGCCGGCGAAGGCGATGGCGACCTGGGCGACAGCGAGGAGGAAGGCGACATTCCCAACCATCTCATGCACAGTGACGAGGTTTGGCCGGTTCTGCAGGAATCCGGAACTTCCCAGGAATGCCTGGAAGACGAGCCCGATCGCCAGCAACGACGATGTGGCCTGGACAGCCGGTATGATCCAGGCAGGGGGTGGGGCAGCATCGGTGATCGGGTGTGCGCTCATCAATCCTCCGTTGGTAGGCAGGTCGGTCGGGCTGCGACCGGCAGGTCGCCGGTGCGTGGGCAGTTCCACCCCGTCGAGTATAGGGTGAGGATGTGCAGGGGCCGTGCATGCATGCGGATTTCATGCCGTTGTCACCATTGACCGAGGATCGAGGTGCAACCTTGTCATGGATGCACCTGTTCCGGCGGTGTCCGGACAGGGCAGACTGGATGCGGGACGAGCCTGGCATCGGGATGGGATGGCAGGAGTTGCCCACACGCAAGGACACGCACAGATGGCGCCAATGACGATGCGCTCGCTCAGACCCCAGGCAACCATTGCTATCGAGATTGCTGACCGCCCTTTGCCGTTGCACCAGCGGATCGCCTCGATCCGGTCGCGGATCGGTCGGAGACCACGAGTCGGGACGCCCAATCTTCCGGTGATCGGCGAAGGCAACCTCGTGCCCTTCCCGGTGCGCGATCGCAAACGCGCGTCGTAGGGACGTCCATCTCTCCATGACGTGGCTTTCCGGTCATCCGAACAGGGTGCGCCCTCTTGGCCGGTCATCGCGTCGAACCTGGCGCGATCGGGTGCCGGCCGATTACCTGCAGGCGGGTAGCGAGGAGCCGGCCGAGGGAACCGGAGCTGACCGCGCCATCGGTTGACGGCAGCGACGGCTACACGGATGACGAGATCATCCAGATCATCTACAACGCGGCAGCCGAATATGGCCATAGTGGCGACGACATGGAGCGGGTTGCCCGCTCAAAGGCGAATGGACCTGCCAGTAACGCGAAATCAGGTGATGCACTGACGGCTCGTGCCGTTCTGGGCAAACTCGTGCCAGCCGGTTGTGAAGGCCGTCCAGCAACAGCGTGACGGCCTTTCCCTCACCCGGGCGATCATCCATCGATTTACCACCATACTGGCGTCGATGGGTGGTCGTTTGGCTTGATTCCCGGTGAATTCGTTGTGGATAGCGGCTCTTTACCGGGCATTCCACAGCATTCATCAAGAAAACCCGAAGTTGACATCGCACGTACACGTAGGTCAGGATTGCCCCCGGCGGCGATGTTCGCGGACCAGGCATCCGTGGCTGGAGGATTGGTCCAGGCGACGCGTACGCGTTTCGTTCTTCGTTTCCGCGCACGTGGCGCGGCCTCGATCTGGCCGCCCAACCACCGGTGGCGTGCGCCGAACCCCGGAGACCCGTTGAGGGGCGCGGTCCCGGCAGGCATTCCCCTTCCCCACTGCATCGACGAGGTGGCCAGGCCGCCACACCAGGACAGGCACATCCCGTGGAGGGGATCTCCTGCATCCAGTGGGTCGTCGCCAGGTTTCCTCGAACCCCAGGAGTACCCATCGTGAACCATTCGATTACCGGGGCTGCGGTCGCGGGCGTCACATCATCACCTGTCGCACGATTGCGCGTCATGTCCAGGTCACTGACGACCCTGGCCGTCATCGCGACGATGCTGGCCGGCACCATCATCTTCAACGTCTCACCCGCCGTTGCCGAGCAGGGGCATCGCAACAGCGCCCCGCCCGAAGGGCCGATTGGCTCGTCGACCGCCACTCCCGAAACTGTCCCAGCCAGCGACCAGGCCGCCACTAGTGACCTGCCCACCGCCACGACCACGGTGGCGCTCAACCTGCGGAGTGGCCCGTCGCTCGATGCGGCGATCCGGCAGGTGATGCCGGCCGGGTCCGTGGTTCAGATCACCGGCGCCGACGAGAACGGGTTCTATCCCGTGACCTACGACGAGGTATCAGGGTTTGCCTACGGGGAGTACCTCGCCATAAGCGGCGATACGGACACGGTAACCGGCAGCACGACGGTTGATGCCAGCGCCGGGTCCGGCGAGACGGACGTCGTCCAGATCATCTACAGCGCAGCCGCCATGTACGGGCAGAGCGGTGATGACCTGCTGCGGGTGGCGACCTGCGAATCGGGCCTGAACCCGAACGCGGTGAACTCCTCCAGCAACGCCAGCGGACTGTTCCAGTTCCTGCCCAGTACCTGGGCAACCACGCCCTATGCCGGCGAGGATATCTTCGATCCGGTCGCGAACGCGGAAGCCGCCGCCTGGATGTGGGCCAACGGCCGCCGTGGCGAATGGACCTGCCAGTAGCTCTCGGTCCGGTGCGAACCTGGGCCGCCACCAGCCACACGGCGACGCCACAGGCTGAAAACGACGATCGTCGATTCTCCTACGAATCCGCTGCCGGGAGAAATCCCGGTGGCGGATGGTGGTTACTGCCCTCGCGCCCAATGCCATGCCGGCCAGGCTGACGCCCGGCTGGTGGACGGACCGGAGGTAATACCGGTGGTGTGGGCCATGGAAATGACTGTGGTGTGCCCGCCGTCAGCGTGAACGCTTTGCCGTGATGGCTCAGGTCGATCGAGTCCCCCGCAACCAGATCGTAGCGGACGGTCTCCGGTGTGATCTCCACCCGTACCCGGCGCTCCCGGTCGAGGACGCGGAACGCGATCCGCTCGATCCCATCCGGCAGCCTCGGTGCGAACGCGAGCGCGTCCATGTGATCGCGCAGGCCGCCGAACCCTGCCACGATCGCGAGCACCGTGCCACAGATTGCCGCCAGGTGAAGCCCGTCGTGACTGTTCCCGGCGAGATCGTGCAGATCCACATAGGCACTCTCACGCAGGTATTCGAGCGCGAGATCGAGGTAGCCGACTTCCGCCGCCACGATCGCCTGGATCGATGGTGACAGCGACGAATCGCGGACGGTAATCGACTCGTAGTGCTGGAAGTCGCGCAGGCGCTGCTCGGGCGTAAAGGCGTCCGGGAACAGATAATGCGCGAACACCAGGTCCGCCTGCTTGATCACCTGGCTGGAATAGAGCAGGTAGTAGGGGTAGTGGAGCAGGAGTGGGTAGTTCTCCTCCGGCGTGTTGTCGAAGTCCCATTCGCGGTAGCGGGTGAAACCCTCCGACTGGGCGGTAATCCCGAGTTCGTGATCGTACGGCACGCTCATCCGGGCGGCTGCCTGACGCCAGTGGGCGATTTCCTCCGGGCTCACCTCGTACGCCGCTGCCCGCTGGGGATACCGTTCGGCCATCGAGGCGGCGGTCCGCAGGTTCCGCGACGCCAGCAGGTTGGTATAGACGTTGTTGTCGACGAGCGCCGTGTACTCGTCGGGACCGGTGACGCCGTCGATCCGGAAATTGCCGTCGGCGTCGAAATGCCCGAGCGAGGCGAACAGTCTCGCCGTCTCGATCACGAGGTCGAACCCCGATCCCCCTTCGAACTCCGCATCGCCGGTGGCGCGCACGTACCGGCGGACCCCTTCGGCGATCGCGCCGTTGATATGGAAGGCAGCCGTGCCCGCCGGCCAGTATCCCGAGCACTCCTCACCCCGGATCGTGCGCCACGGGAACGCTGCCCCCTGAAGCCGGAGCACCGACGCCCGGTCACGCGCCAGGTCGAGGGTCGACCTGCGCCATTCGAGGATGTCCCGGGCCGCGTCCGGGTTCGCATAGGTCAGGACCGGCAGCAGGTAGGCATCCATGTCCCAGAACGAGTGGCCGTCGTAGCCGCGCCCGGTCAGCCCCTTGGCCGGGATCGCGCGTTGCTCGGCCCGCGTCGACGCCTGCACGATCTGGAAGATCGCGAACCGGATCGCCTGCTGGAGTTCGGGGTCACCGTCGATTTCGATATCGACCCGGTCCCAGATCTCGTCGAGATAGGCGCGCTGTTCGTCGACGAGGCTCTGCCAGCCGGATCGCTGGGCGGCCGCGAGCGCGGCGTCTACCTGGTCGCGCAGGGCTGGCATGCTCCGCACGCCCGACCATCCCGCCGCCAGCAGTTTGACCACCCGCAGCACCTGGCCGGGTGCGAGCGAGGTATTGACCGTGAACCGGGCCAGGTCCGGTTGGCTTTCCGCCTCGGTGATCGTGCCGTCGGGCCCGTCGACGAGGTGGTCGAGCGCCATCGCCATCCGGAGTCCACTGCCCTGCGTGCGGTGGCCCAGCGCGATCCGCTGCCCGTTATGCCAATGGAACTCGCTGAGCAGCGGGGCACGCAGGGCTGCTGCCGCTCGTGGGTCGCGGTTTTCGCCGGGAATCGGCTCGTTGGCGACGAGGTTCGATTGCAGCACGATCCGGGTTGGTGCGCCGAGCGGTTCGACCTCGAACGAGATCGCCGCGATTCCACGCTGCACGAAGGAGACCAACCGTGTCGTGCGGACGCGGACTCCCTGGCCGGCCGGCGAGATCCACTCCACCTCGCGGTGCAGCAGACCGGTGCGAAGGTCGAGCGATCGCCGGTGAGACCGAAGCGTGCCGTAGCGGACATCGAATGGCTCGTCATCCACCAGCAGCCGGAAGACCTTGCCGTTGGTGACATTGAGCAGCGACTGCCCTTCCTCGGGGTACCCGTAGCCGCCTTCGGCGTAGGGAAGCGGCAGGGTTTCGAAGAACCCATTGAGGTAGCTGCCGGGCGTGTGGTGTGGTTCACCCTCGTCGAGATTGCCGCGCAGCCCGATGTGCCCGTTGGAGAGGGCGAAGATCGATTCGGTGAAGCCGAGCCGGTCGAGGTCGAGTTCCGGCTCGACGATCGACCACGGTTCGATGGTCAGGGCGGTCATCGGTCCTCCAGCAGGGTGGCGAGGTCGGTCACGACCATATCGGCGCCGGCGTCGCGGAGCGCATCGGGGTGGCCGGTGCGATCGACCCCAACCACGTACCCGAATCGTCCGGCGTGACCAGCTTCAACCCCGGCCACCGCATCCTCGAACACTGCGCACCGGGCGGCGGGTATGCCAAGGGCCTCGGCGGCGGCGAGGAACGTATCCGGCGCGGGTTTGCCAGCCAGGTTGCGGTCGGCGGCCACAACGCCGTCGATCCGGACTTCGAACCGGTCCGCGAGGCCGGCAGTGTCGAGGGCCGTTGCCGTGTTCCTGCTTGCGGAGACGACGGCGGTCCGCAATCCGGCTGCGCGAACGGCATCGACGAACCGCACCGAGCCCGGATAGGTCGTGATCCCGTCGCGGGCCATCACCTCCAGGACCAGGTCGTTCTTGCGCGTGGCGAGACCGTGGATCGTGTTCGCGGTTGCCGGATCGCCGGTCTGCCCCTCCGGCAAGTTGATGCCCCGCGAGGCCAGGAAGGCGCGGACGCCGTCCTCACGCAACCGGCCATCGACGTAGTTCCGGTAGTCGTCAGGCGTGAAGGGGTGAAATGCATCTCCGGACGCAGCGGCGCGATCCCTGAGGAAGGCATCGAACATCCCGGTCCA
Organism: uncultured Sphaerobacteraceae bacterium; assembly: GCA_964610045.1. Lineage (GTDB taxonomy): Bacteria > Chloroflexota > Chloroflexia > Thermomicrobiales > UBA6265 > JACCYX01. The sequence continues at coordinate 59,144 of CAZSUN010000003.1, read as the reverse complement.
GGCGGCGGCGTGAACCCTGGCGGTGTCGGTCAGCACGCCGTCGAGGTCGAAGAGGCAGGCATCGATGGTGGGCGGCAGCGAGATGGCTGGCATGGGCGAAGGTGATCTCCTCGCTGAGTGATCCGCAACGGTATTCCCATGGTCATCCCGGATCACGGGAAAGATGGTGGTGGCGCCACCGTACCACGAGGGGAGGAATTCTGGACGAGAGTTGGCGTAGGCTATGTCCCGAACGTCTGATGGGCCATTGACGTGTGTACGTTCATCATTCACGATGGTGTGCAGCACCGCTTGTGGGAGTGGGTTCGAGTCGTGTGGGGAGTGGTTCTGTGGACTTTTTGCTGGGGATTCTGACAGTCCTGATCGGTGCGGCGCTTTGCCTCATCGGCCTGCGGATGTTCTTTGTCGTCCTGCCGATCGCCGGACTCGTGTCCGGGTTCTTTGCCGGGACTGCCTTCGTGTCCTGGATCTTCGGGGATGGGTTCCTGTCCACGGCGCTCGGGATCGTGGTCGGTATCGTCTTCGCGCTGATCTTCGCCCTGCTGTCGTACCTCTACTGGTACATCGGCGTCATCATTTCGGCGGCGGCTGCGGGCGGCGTCATCGGGGCGGGCATTTTCGCGGCCTTTGGGGTCGATACCGAATGGATCCTGTGGACCTTCGGCCTGCTCGGCGCGATCCTGTTCGCTTTCGCCGCCGTGGTGGTGAACTACCCGACCTACCTGGTCGTCTTCGTCACGTCGCTGCTGGGCTCCATCCTGGTGCTTGGCGGATTCTTCCTGATATTCAACCAGGTTGACAGTGAGGAGTTGATCGCCCAGCAGTCGTGGGAGAAGATCAACGACAACTGGTGGCTGTGGATCGTCTGGATCGTCATCGCGGCGGTCGGGATCGCGGCCCAGATCGCGTCGATCGCGTCGGTCCGCCTGCCGGAAGACAAGTGGACGAAGGCGGAAGTCGTCGTCTAGCTTCCAACACCATCACGACAAGTGGAACCGCCCTGGTTGG